>JAIFLP010000195.1 GCA_020049015.1 Bacteroidota bacterium
ACGATGGAAAGATTTCCATTTTGTGTGTATTTAGTTATCCACTGGTGGACTTTTAAATTCTCATTTTCGTTATCTATTATCATTTTATAATCTTATTTATATCAACGAACCTAATCACAGATTTAACAAACTAACACGTATACTTATACAAAATTGCAGCTCCTTTGCAAGCTAAGGTATTGCATACTATCTAATATAATACCAAAATCCATTTCTGCTTATTATTCCGATTACTCATTCTGATACAGCAAATCTATCAATTTCGTAATTGTGTACTTTAATATTTTCCATCCTTAACATGAGCATGAAATTTACCTATTTTTTTCAGATTCTTAATTGATACCAGCAAATATATAATAATTTCAGAGATTTTTTATGTACTCTTATAATTTTTACGAATGTCTTTCTTGTAATGAAAATCGCTTCAGATTGAAAGATATCAGTTTACTTCAGAATATTTACCAAGACTTATAGTTCTTTCTATAATTTTTGTCTTGTAAATTCACTCATTTATTGCTAATTGCGAACAGTCACTTTTACATACGAAGCCAATTTATCAATAGAATCAATTCTTTTATCCCATTTCTCGAGTTTCTAAAATATTCGTTAAACGGACTATAGGCAGGAATTAAATCAGATTTTAAAAATGACTTTTCATTTTTTTGGATTCGTAATTTTTTTTTTGTATTTTTCCCTTTCATATTAATAATACGTTAAGTCATGTTAAAGAACATAAGCCTGATATTAGTCCTGATTACAGTTTTATCAGCATGTAAGCAAGAACTAGTTTGGGAAGAAGGCAGTTTTTATATTTTTGAAGTAAGCGATTCTACTGCTGCCATAAAAGGAAATGTAAATATTTTGATGCCATTTGAAGATATAGGTTATTGTTGGGCAGTGAATGATACCCCATCATTAAAAAACTTTAAAATGCCATTAACCCTCCCTGATAATAAAAATTTCAGAAGTTACCTTTACAATTTACAAGAAAATAGCCATTACTTTATCCGTTTATATTTAATCTCACAGGGCGATACAATGTACGGCAAAACGTATACTTTCATTACACCCAATAAACCAATTATTTCGGTATTGCAATTTCAGAGAAAAGATAGCCTAACTTTGCCTGCTGACAGTGCATCAAGCGTAAAAAAAGAAAAACCTGTAGTTATAGACGATTATTGCTTGCCGGAAGTATTAACAGGTGAAGCTGGAGTTATCAATCATTATTCTGTTGAGTTAACCGGAGTTATTACATCCGATTGTGGCTTTAAGATTAGAGAAAAAGGTTTTGTTTGGGCTGATTTTATGAATCCTTTAATTGGGAATAGCTCAACCATTAAACTAATAAATCCCGATGGATTTAATTCGATTTTATCAAATCTCCAGCCCAATTCTACCTACCATTATAGGGCTTATGTTATTAATAAAAAGGGAACAGTTTATGGCAATAATATTACCTTTACTACACAAGGTAAACTAGCAGTATTAAAAAAACCTGTATTGTTAGAACTAAGAACAAAAAGTGCTTCATTACAAGCTGAAATTCTTGATCTGGGTGGACACAACGCAATCAGTCAAGGTATAGAAATATACAAAGATTTAAAACTAGAAAATGCCCCCGAAATAATAAAGGTTGAAGGAAAAGGCTTGCTAAATTCAACATTAAATGATTTAAAATCCAATCAAAAGTACTTGGTGCGTTTCTTTGTTGTTAATCCAATTGGCACTGCTTATTCCGATACCATTACTTTTATTACCAAGCCTGGCTTGCCAGTTGTTTCAACATCAGATGCAAAGAATAAATCAGCTTTTGGATTCAATGTGCAAGCTATTGTAAAAGAAGATGGGGGTTTACGAGTTTTCCGCATGGGTATATGTGTTTCTGAGCATAACCAACCTACCATTAAAGATAAAATAGCTTTTGATACTACCAAGCAAGCCATTAACGGCATAAGCATTAATGATTTGGAACCCAACCAGAAGTACTACTACAGGGCATTTGCAGAGAATAAATTAGGTTTATCTTATGGCGAAGTAAGAGAAATAACCTTGATGAATTCTGATTTTTGGAGAGAAAAATCTCCTTTTCCTGGCCCTTCACGTCAATCGGCTTTTTCATTTACCATAGGAAACAAAGCATATATAGGATGCGGGAGTAATAATGAAAGTGTTCCCTATCAAGATTTTTGGGAATATGATGCAGAAAGCAATACCTGGACACAGAAGGCAGACTTTGCAGGATCTGCTAGAGATGGTGCATTTGCATTTGCAATAAAAGATAAAGCTTATGTTGGATTGGGATATAATAGCTTAGACTATAATTTTTTTATGGACATTTATGAATACAATCCCTCAACAAATACTTGGAGCAAGAAAAACGATTTTATAGGAGCTGGTAGAGAAGGTGCCATTGGATTTTCAATTCAAAATAAAGGGTATATTGGACTTGGAAATAATATTGATAAATTTGATAAGATATTCAAATCATATCAGGATTTGTGGGAATACAATCCCGAAAAAGATATCTGGCTTCCCAAAAGCGCTTTTAAAGGAAAAGGCAGGGCAAGAGCAGCCTGTTTTGTTATCAATAATAAAGCCTATATGGGCACTGGGGTGGATGCATTGGGCCAAAATTTCAAAGATTTTTGGGAATACGATGCAGAAAAAAACCAATGGACCCGAAAAGTTGATTTTATTGGATCTGCAAGAGATGGAGCTATAGCATTTTCGATTGGAACCAAAGGCTATATAGGAACCGGCAACAATACCAAAGATATATATGAATATGATCCTTCTGCAAATGCATGGATAAGGAAAATTGATTTTTTCGGAACTCCACGTGATAATGCATTTTCGTTTGCAATAAATGGAAAGGGCTATATTGGAGCTGGCTACGATTGGGCTTGCAAAAATGACTTATGGGAGTATATTCCAGAAAAAAAATAATATAAGATTTAATTATACCCGCACACCAATAACGAGGAGGTCATCTACTTGAAAATTATCTCCTCGCCATTCAACGGTTGCATTTTCAAGACTCTTGCGTTGTGATTCCATATCAAGTTTGCTGATTTCAACAAACAAGTTTTTCATGCGTTTGCTCATGAATTTTTTACCGTCCGGTCCGCCAAACTGATCTGCATAACCATCAGAATAAACATATAGCATATCATCTTTCTTCACTTGCTCTATTTTCCTAGTAAAGGATTCATTAGCCCAAGTATGAATACCTATGGGCATGCGATCGGCTTTAACTTCAATTATTTCATTGCCGCTAATAATGGTCATTGAATTATTAGCACCAGCAAATTCAATTTCCATGGCATCTCTATCTAAAATAAATAAAGACATATCCATACCATCCTTATTCTCGCCTTCCTTACCTGTTTGATGCAAGGAGCGGATAATAGCAGACCTTAAACGGTTTAATACTTCATTTGCCTGCATATATTCTTCTTCATTCAGAATTTCGTTTAAGAAGGTAATGCCCAACATACTCATAAATGCACCCGGAACACCATGACCAGTACAATCGGCTGCAATTACATATACTTTTTTATTCTTTTCTGTGATCCAATAGTAATCACCACTAACAATATCTCTAGGCATAAAAAGCACAAAATGTGAAGGAAGGATTCTATGAACATATTCATCGGGTGGAAGAATAGCTCGTTGGATCCTGCTTGCATACATTATACTATCGGTAATTTCTTCTTTTTGTTGAAGAACAAGTTCATTTTTATCTGCCAATTCTTTATTGGCACGTTTCCTGGCAGCATTCTGACGAAACAGCTGAATAACCAAAAATATAATGATTACAAAAACGATAATGAAAAAAACGATCGCCATTTGTTGCTGGCGTATTTGGGTGTCTTGCAATTCCTTATCCAGATTCAAATTATTTATTTCCTGTTCCTTTTTTTCAGTTTCATAAATGGTCATTAACTCCTGACGGGCACGCTCGCTATCTGATTGTCTTATAGTATCTTTATATGCCGAGTACTTAACAAAATAACTCAATGCTAATTGCCAATTGCCTTTTTTCTTATAAATTTTATGATACGCCTCATACACTTGCATTAAATTAAAAGTCAAGTTTTGAGACTTTGCAATTTCTTCACTCTTCTTTACATATTCCAATGCGGTTTCTAAATCGTTCATTTTTTCAGAACTGGTAACTATTCCAATCATATTAGTCAGAATACCTTCCAATCGACCCATCTCCTGATTCAAATTAAGTGATTTATTGAACCATTCTAATGCTTCAACATATTTTCCCGTATTAAAAGAAATTGTTCCTATATTGTTATATATAGATGCCATCATTGCTTTGGTCTCATTATCCTCGGGCAATGCTTCAATTACTTTTAGAGCATCTTCATTTTTTTTAAGTGCTACTTCGTATTTCTGAGTTAACCCAATTATACCATGCTTTTTAATGGAAAACTCTTCGTAATTTTCTTCTCCAAATTCAGAAATCAACGAATCAGAAATCATTTGAGAAAGAATGGAACCAATATTTAAAGTAGCCCGGGCAAGCTCTTTTTTATCGTCAAGCTCAGTGTATGATTTCATTGCTTTATTATAAAAATCGAGCGATTCTTTAAATTTACGTTGCTTCTCAAAAACAACAGCTATTGAGTTGTTAATAGTAGCGACGCCCTTTTTATAATTTATTCTTTCAAATAATGGAAGGGCTTTATAAAACTCCTTAACGGCAGGTTCATAATTTGATTTATTCAAAAAAGCGTTTCCCTTTCTAAAAATTGCAGTGGCTTGTTTTTTAACATCACCCAATGTTTCATATAATAATTCCGCTTGTTGCTGAGCATTCACTACTGAATCGTAAAAACCTATAGTACTATAAAAAGCTCCCAGATAATCAGAATAAGTATCTGCCAATTCCTTTTTATTGTCTGTTTCTATATATAAATTAATGGCTGCTTGATAATAACTGCTGGCAAAGCTTTGACTATCACGAATACTGGCATACATTCCACCCATAGTTCGGTTAGATACTGCAAGAATCTCCGCATTCAGATTTTTTTTGCTCTTTATTACTTTTATCAAATAACTATAAGCAGCGTCATAATCTTTCATTCGCCGATAAAAAGCGCCCAAATTAAAATTGGCTTCTGCAATACCATTATCATCTTTAAGTTTTGTATAAATATCAAGAGACTTCTTATAACCTTGCTCAGCTTCCTCTACTTTCCCTAAGTACTTTAAGGCATCGGCCTGTAAAAAAATCGCTCTGGCTCTATTTGCTTCATTTTTTTGCTCTCCTGCCAATTTAATAGCTTGCATTGCATATTCTAAAGAATTATTATCGTCGGCTATTTCACTATAATACTTTGAAATTTTTATAAGAACTTCAAACCGATCGTTTTCAGTCCCTTTTTGGGAAAGATCAATCAAACTGTCAATATTTACAGGTACCTGAGAATAAAGTATCCCTGTATAAAAAAGAATTAATATTATTAGCGTTTTACGCATTTGAGGTATTATATTTCAACTGCTAATTTACAGAAAAATGTTAAAAAATTATACAAATACATATTAAAATCTCATATCATTAATGATAAGGTCTTTATATTGATTTTGCTGAAAAATAAAATCATTGTTTTCTACTGGAACATTTTTACTGAACTTGATAATTTTTACTTCAATATCTGTTCCTGATTTGGCAGATGTTTTCATTGTAACCAATTCATTCAAAACGGGATCAATATATAATTTTATTCTAAAATAACTCGTTTTTAATAAAGTTGGATATAAATCTATTTCCTTACATTTTCGTCCATATACCTGTGCATCGCCTATTAACTTATATTTGTAGTTTTTATGGTACAATGTAAATATTTTTGTGGGATCTTCCATAAAAGTATTCTCATTATCTTCATCAGTGTTAACCATAGTAATATTCACTTCTTTTGAATCTTTTAAAAAGGTATGCATTTCTATACCATTTGAGTATACCTCTTGCTCTGGCAATATCATTTTATATTTTTTCCCCGATACAAGAATACTACCCGTACTCTCTTCTTGCATACCATTCTGTTTGTGATGAATCATTATTTTAAAATCAACATAGTATGATTTCAATTTGCTATTATTTTCTGCAAATTTCTCAAGAATTTTACTGGCATTGACATCTTGTTGAGCAAATAAACAATTAAAAGGAAAGATTAAGATAAAAAATAGCGTCTTTATCAATAAATATAGCTTCATATTCTTTTTTGAAAGTTTTATTAGCATTGTAATGATTTATGAATATTATTAGTTGTGCATAGAGGACAAATATTGATCCAAACTTACCAAGTCAGAGAACAAAACTTGACGGGCTTTAGCTCCTTCATTTTTACCAACAATACCTGCAGCTTCGAGTTGATCCATTATGCGACCGGCTCTATTATAGCCAATAGAGAATTTTCTTTGTATAAGAGAAGTTGAGCCTTGTTGATTGGCAACAATCAAGCGCGCTGCCTCTTCGAAAATATCGTCTCTCTTGCCATTATCAAAATCGGTGTTGGTGTTTTCCATTCCTTCTAAAACAACTTCAGGTAATATATATGCAGTGCCAAATCCCTGTTGCTCACCAATAAACTCAGTAATAGCCTCAACTTCTGGAGTATCAATAAATGCACACTGCACCCTTACCAAGTCGCTTCCCTGCGAAACAAGCATATCGCCTCTACCTATAAGCTGATTGGCTCCTGGACAATCGAGGATAGTACGTGAGTCAATCATTGATGTTACCCTAAATGCAATACGTGCGGGAAAATTTGCTTTAATAATACCCGTAATTACGTTGGTTGTAGGTCTTTGTGTTGCTATAATAAGGTGAATACCTATGGCCCTTGCTAATTGTGCCAAACGAGCAATGGGCGTTTCAACTTCTCTGCCTGCAGTCATTATAAAATCTGCAAACTCATCAATTACAATAACAATATAAGGGAGGAAACGATGTCCATTATCTGGATTTAGTCTACGGTCTGCAAATCGACTGTTATACTCTTTAATATTACGAACCGCTGCTTTCTTAAGTAAGTCGTAACGGTCTTCCATTTCTTTAACTAAAGAATTCAGTGTATAAATTACCTTTTGAGTATCGGTAATAATAGCCTCATCTCCATCGGGTATTCTGGCCAGATAATGATTTTCAATTTTCGAATATAGAGGCAATTCAACCTTCTTGGGATCTATCAAAACAAATTTAAGCTCCGATGGATGCTTTTTATATAATAATGATGTGATAATTGCATTTAAACCAACCGATTTACCTTGTCCGGTTGCCCCCGCAACAAGTAAATGGGGCATTTTGGCAAGATCTATACAGAATGTTTCATTTGAAATGGTTTTACCCAGCGCAATGGGCAGCTCAAATGTTGTTTCCTGAAATTTCCGTGACGAAATAATTGCCCGCATGGAAACTATTTCGGGATTTCGATTAGGAACTTCAATGCCTATAGTTCCTTTACCTGGCATGGGCGCTATAATTCTAATACCCAGAGCGGCCAGATTTAATGCGATATCATCTTCTAAATTTTTAATTTTGGAGATGCGCACTCCCGGTGCTGGAACAATTTCGTATAAAGTAACCGTTGGACCTATAGTGGCTTTTATCTGATCGATTTGTATTTTATAATGACCCAGCGTTTCCACTATCTTATTTTTGTTGGCTACCAATTCCTCATTTGAAACCTCTTGTTTTCCTGATTTATGCTCCTGTAAAAGATCAATAGTGGGAAATCGGTAATGAGACAAAGAAAGTTTTGGGTCATAAGGCCCCATATAGTCCAAAGGCGTTAATTGAGCTACTGTTTCTTCTTCTTTCTTTTTCTCTACTGCAATTTCAATTTCGCCAGGCGCTTTTGCAGCAATAATCTCCATGGCATCCTCATCAATTATAATTTTGGCCGGAGTTTCAAAAACCAATTCAACATTATCATCATTAATTTGAAGCGTTATATCTTCATTTACTTTTTCAATATTTTCAGGTTTTTCTAATTCAGTATCATTTTGAACTGGCTCTTCACCTTGTATTTTATTAGATATTTTATTATTAACACCTGACAGCAATATTTTAAAATAATCATACGCTTCCTTGCTTACAAAAAATACAAAGACCATGCATGAAAGAAGGAGTAACAAGCCGGTTCCCAATTTACCCAAAAAAGCATTCAGATACTTCACTACAAAAAAACCATGAGCACCTCCCAAACCACTCCCTAAATATCCCCATGTATTACCAAAAAGATAGCCCAAGACGAATGAGGTAAGTATCATGGCGAAAGAAGTGTAAACAAGGCTCTTTCCAAAAGTAAAATTCTTAATACGCAAATTGAGAAGGCGCAATCCCACAGCAAAAACCATAAATGAAACTCCAAAGCCTGCCACCCCAAACCAGTTATACATAAAAACATTTGCCAACCATGCCCCCATTTTCCCTCCCCAATTTTCGACTAAAACTGCTGCATCCCAAAAATTATGGAACTTCATACTTTGATCGGCTTTCCAGGTAAACAAAAAGGACAGGCAGGCAAAAGCACAGAAAAGAGAGAATAAAATCAAAGTGATACCTAATACCACTCTTATTTTTTCAATTTTTGCTTTTTTTACATTTGGATCGGTAGCATTCCCTTCGGCGCTTTTCTTTGACTTGCCCATAAAAATAATTTTACTGCGGAATGATCAACTATTTCAACAAACTGTTGATAACCTGAATCATTTGACTCTTACCAACAGGTTTAAAATCTTCGGGGATTTTATTGAAATCATCCTTTACTGGTTCAAAAATTACTTTATTGGCGGTAAATCGCATCTCCAATTGGCTCAACTTAACATTAAACGCCAATAATAAACCGTCAATTTCTTTGTACGGATTCGCAATATTCGGACTATATATATCTACTTCGTTAGTAAAATAAACATCAAATGAGGGCCTATCTGTTCCAGGAAAGCTAATTACGGCTTTTTCACATTTAAGTCCTGCTATTGTTAGAGTGTCTTCGGGGAAAAATTCTATTTCGCGGCCTTTCATATCGTCAAAACCAGCAGGATACTCGTTTTTCTCTCCGGTATAATAAAATCGATTGTCTAAGAATTTTAACAATGTGGTATTGATATTCTTTTTATTGTCAGCAATGTATGTTATTGAGAATAAACCCATAAATCCATCAATCCCGGTTGATGTATACTTTTCTTTAAATCGAAGTACCATGCTTTTGGGCATAAAATTCATTGGCACTGACTTCAAATCATTACTAAGATATTTTATGTCATAATAAACAGTTCCTTCATTACCCTTTCCATTTTTCTTGGGAGCACATGAAAGTACCATAAACAGTATGGAAAACAGTACCAAAATCCTAAAAGAGAGCTTCGTGGCCATTTGCATATTTTATATTTTCAATTGGTGTAAAAATAACAAATTTTAATATATAAGTCTATTTTTTTTATAATAACAAATATCAAAGTTTTGTTTACTCCTCTTTGCTATATTATTTTCGGAAAAAATAAAAAAAAATACTTCATAAACCAGAACAATTTATAACTTTGGAGCTCTTTAAAAACTAGGGAATTATGTCAGTAAACTTAAAGAATAGGAGCTTTTTAAAGCTTCTTGATTTTTCAAGCGAGGAGATTATGTTTTTTCTCACTCTGGCCGGCGATTTAAAAGCCGCTAAGAAGACGGGGAAGGAAATTCAACAATTAAAAGGAAAGAATATCGCATTGATATTTGAAAAGACTTCAACCCGTACGCGTTGTGCATTTGAGGTTGCTGCATATGATCAGGGTGCTCATGTAACTTATATAAGTCCCGATGGTAGTCAGATAGGTCACAAGGAATCAATGAAAGATACTGCAAGGGTATTGGGTCGCATGTATGATGGTATTGAATACCGTGGCTTTGGACAGGATATTGTTGAAACATTAGCAAAATATTCAGGTGTTCCTGTTTGGAATGGACTTACCGATGAATTTCATCCTACGCAAGTATTAGCTGATTTGCTAACCATGATGGAACATTGTGACAAACCTCTTAATAAAATTAAATTCTGTTACTTAGGCGATGCCCGCAATAATATGGGTAATGAACTAATGGTAGGTTGTGCAAAAATGGGAATTGATTTCAGAGCCGCAGCCCCAATAGCTTGTCAGCCCAACGAAGAATTGATTAATGAATGTAAAAAAATAGCCTTGTCAACTGGCGCATCTATTACTATAACCGATGATATAAATATTGCTGTAAAAGAAGCAGATTTCTTATATACCGATGTTTGGGTTTCGATGGGTGAACCAGAAAGTGTTTGGGATGAGCGTATCAAACTTTTAAAGCCTTATCAGATAAATAAAGAGATGTTAGAAAAAACAGGCAATCCTAAAGTTAAATTTCTGCATTGTCTCCCTGCCTTTCATAATTTGGAAACCAAAGTAGGCAAAGAAATATATAAAAAATTCGGATTAAACGGATTGGAAGTGACCGATGATGTTTTTGAATCGCCTGCATCAATAGTTTGGGATGAAGCCGAAAATCGTGTGCATACCATTAAAGCAATAATGGTAGCCTCATTAGGCTTTTAAACTGCCTCAATGTTACGAGATCCAGTATATTGACGCCATTTGTCAATTACTTTTTTCATATCTTCAGGTAATTCTGAATCAAACTCCATTTCCTGAGATGTAGCAGGATGAACAAAGCCTAGCGTTTTTGCATGCAATGCTTGTCGTGGTAACAATTGAAAACAATTTTCTATAAATTGCTTATAGCGGGCATGTGTAGTACCCTTTAATATTTTATCGCCACCATACTCTGGATCTCCAAACAAAGGATGCCCCATATTCTGAAAATGCACCCTTATCTGATGTGTTCTTCCTGTTTCTAATATGCATTCAACAAGACTTACATATTGAAAACGCTCCAATACATTATAATGCGTAATTGCATGTTTTCCTATTTCAGGATCGCTATACACTATAAATTTCTTCCTATCGCTGAGGCTTCTGGCAATGTTACCGGTAATAGTGCCGCTATCATTTAGCACATTTCCCCATACCAATGCAATATATTTTCTTTTGGCTTTATGATCAAAAAATTGCTTGGCTAGTTTATTCATGGCAATTTCATTTTTTCCCATCAATAATAACCCAGAGGTGTTTTTATCAATCCTATGAACCAAACCCGGACGCATTTCTCCCTTTTGAAACAAAGGAGTATCTTTTAAATGCCAAGCAACAGCATTTACAAGTGTGCCCGTATAATTCCCATGCCCCGGATGAACCACCATACCCGCATCCTTATTAATAACAAGCAAATCATCATCTTCATATACTATTTTTATGGGTATGTTCTGGGGAATCAATTCTATTTCCCGCACCGGAACACTCATAACTATAGTTATTACATCAGCAGGTTTAACCTTGTAATTTGCTTTTACAATTTTACCATTTGCATATATGCTATCGGCATCTATTGCATTTTGAATGCGACTTCTGGAACAATTTTCTATGCGATTGGCCAAGAATTTATCAACCCTAATCAACTTAACGCCCTTATCGGCCACAAACTTGTAATGTTCATACAAGCCTGATTCCTGCAATTCATCTTCTTCCGGAAACATGAAAATTTATCTGATTATGTTAATCTTAACTGTAATAGAATTTGTATGCTTTCTGTTTATCCTTACAAAATACATACCTGGTGTTAAATCACCAACATACATGTCTTGGTCTATTTGTGAGTATTGTCGTATTATATTTCCTGCTATATCAATTAAATCAGCAGTCCAACCAATAAAGTCATTTTTTTCAAAAGAACGACATCTTAAATAATCAGATGCGGGGTTTGGATATACTTCAATAGCAGCCTCTTTAAAAGCACTAAATTTTGTGGCATTTTTTTTCGAAAAAACTGGCCGCATCATTAGTGAGCCTGGAAATGATGACTGCACCCAATAATTAGCTATATTATAATAAAGCTTATCATTATTAATTTGGTTCATATCATACCCCACATTCAAATAATACGAAGTTGGTTGTTGCCATCCAATAAAGAATTCATCACTTACAAAAACAGGATTATTCAAATAATATCTGTAAAAACCATCCCGCAAATCAACAAATTTAGGAGTTTGATCTGTTAAAACCTCAATAAGGCTACCGGGGCTTCCATTCAAATTTTCCCACACATTAAGATTAAAATAATAACCTGAGGTAACATTAGCACGTGTTTGATTAAATAATATATCAATTGCAAACAAGGTGTCAGGCTTAAAAGTTCTATATCGCAAAGCTACTTTACCTCCATCAGTACCAACACCACCCAGTCCGTATCCCTGCTCGGGAGAACCGTCATCATAGGCATAACAATCTTTAAATAGTTGATAATGAAGCATATTTCCGTTAGAAGGGAATATATCGTATTGACTCACATCTATTTTGAACTGATATTTCACTAATGCTGAATCTGCCTTTGACTGATCGTTTATTGAAAAGCGATTGCTTCCATCAAGTAGAAGAAGCATATCATATTCAATTCCAAAGGTTCCGTTTTCTCCAATATAATTATTTCCAGAATATAAATTTTTTAATGTAGATTGATAAGAAATAGTAGACATAGGAACATTCTCAAAATTACGCAGAGTAACTTTAGTTTCTTTTGCCTGTTCAATGCTCTGAACATTTTTATCTGAAAAATGATTCCACGGCATCGATTGATATGTTCGCAACAACCCTTTAATTGGATCTTTAATCGCTACATCGAGGTACAAAGTGTCGTCAGGAGTTCTTTCAGCACGAAGTATTATATAGTCAATATTCCATATATCTCCATTTCCGTTTCTTCCAGGCTCATCAAGCTTTTCTGTAAAGCTTCCTAAATTTTTGAATCTGAACTGAAATCCATCTTGTAGGAATAATGAATCAGCGGGTAAAAACCCTTTAGGCAAAGTATTCGTATCCTGCAAAGAAATATATACTTGTTCAAAAGCGTGGTTTCTTTTACCAGCAACACTCCAGACCTTGTACCACTTTGTTGTTTTCGGGGAAAGAAACTCTAATACCAAAGAATCTGCAATTTCTGGCATTTCTCCATAACCTTGTGCTTGATAATAAAAGCTTAATGCAATATTTTTCTTGGATAAAAAACGAATAGGCATTGATGTTAAAACATCAGCTTCAAAAAATCGTCCTGATTTTTCATACAAATTACCCGCACCATCTAGTAAATCAAATGTAGCAACTCCTATACTGGGTGGATTAATTCCATAGCTACTGTTCAAAAAAACATCATATCCACTACTCCACAATTGGGGATTAGGCTGTTTGATTTTATTTTTTGGAAATACATTTTCATTTGATTCATCAAATAACTCAGAAAAATCGTCATAAAAACCAAAAAGACTATCAACTTCAATCATATTCCCCACTTTTCTTACGTATTTATTCAATATCAAAGTATCGGAAACTGAATTTGATTGAGATTTCAAAATATATATGCCTTTATTAGAATGAAGCAGATGATTTGAAGTTAGGGGTGCGAGCTTCTCTTGGCTAAATCCATTAAAAGCAAAAACAACTAGGAAAGAAAAAAATATAGAATAATATAAAAAAAAATGCGTCTGTTGATGGGTCTTCAAACTCAGGCTGGTTAAACAATCTTTTTCATTCATCATATTCTTATTCATTTTCTGAAATTGAGAGCCAAACATCAACAAAAGAACCTAAATTGATTGTATTTCCTGGTACCGGATTTTGCTTTATGATAATTGCATTAGCAGAATCAGCTGCATCAACAATACTTTTATCATAAACAACAGCACCCAGATTTAAAGAATTATCTGAAAGATATTGTTTAGCTGCATGTAACTTAAGGCTAAGAACATCGGGAACATTGGTTGATTCATTTCCAGAAATTCTTCCTACTACAAGATCTATGCGAGATCCTTTAGCTAATAAATCCTTGGGTTTAATGTTTTTGTTTTTAAATTTTTGCTGTTTAATCCTATCAGATATGTCAGCGACATAACGTAAGTTCCCTACTTGCAAACCCCGAGATTCGATAATTGTTTTGGCTTCTTTGTAGGTATAATTAATAATATCGGGCATTTCAACCATTTCGGGGGCAAAAGCTACGATGGTTACATAAATTTTTCTTCCGGATTTGGCTTTATAACCAGACCTTGGGTTTTGATCAATAATGGAACCTGACTGACGGTCTTGCAAGAAAACAGAATCATTGATTACCAATTGAAGGTTCTTCTGCTTAGCCAATTTTTGAGCATCCTCCATGCTAAGAGCTGAGAAATCAGGCACGCTTATTTTCTGACCATGATGGGTGTAAAACCTGAGGAAAATTGAAGCCAAAAAAACTATAAAAAAAGGCACCAAAACAAGTAAAAGGATGTTTCGAAAGGCCTTATTATTAACAAACAATTGAAAAAATTTATTCATATTTATCTTTACATACAATAGCTAAACGAAAAAACATGCCGGAAATTATCTTTTGGCTATTTTTTCCGAAAAGTACTAAAAAAATCAGAATATTAATAATTCTTTATGATATTATAGAGACTGTCTCGTTCAACCGGTTTTTTTGAAGATTGACGAATAATACTAATCATTTCAGGAACATCCATTTTATTTTTATCTTTAACCCCGGCCATGGTATAAATTTTAGTAGTGTCATCAATAGTTCCATCTATATCATCGGCTCCAAAAGACAAAGCCAATTGCATTACCTCTTTACCCAACATAGGCCAGTATGCTTTAAGGTGTCGAATATTATCCATGTAAATCCTTGAAACCGCGTAATTTTTGAGGTCCTCAATGATTGAAACTTCACCTATATGGGACAATTGATTGTTTGATTTTCGGTATTTCAATGGTATAAAAGCATTGAAACCATTTGTTTTATCTTGTAATTCACGTAGCTTAGAGAGATGATTCACTCGGTGTTCATATGTTTCAATGTGTCCGTATAACATGGTGGCATTTGAAGGCAATCCGCACAGATGGGCATTTTCGTGAATATTAAGCCACATTTCAGTGCTCGATTTTTCATGACACAATTGTTTTCTGATCTCATCATCAAATATCTCAGCCCCACCCCCTGGAATTGAATCTAGGCCGTGAGCTTTCAAATACTGTAATCCATCTTGTATTGACATACCTGATTTTTGAATCATATAATTCAATTCAACGGCAGTAAAAGCTTTAATATGGATATCGGATCGGTGATTGCGGATGGCTTGTAACATTTGGGCGTAAAAATAGATATCTCTATTTGGATGCACACCACCAACGATATGCACTTCAGTTACTGGAGCACCATCATACAGTTTTACCTGATTGAGAATATCTTCAATGCTATATTCCCAGGCACCATCTTCATTGGCTTTACGCGAATATGCACAAAATTTGCATTGGTAAACGCAAATATTAGTAGGTTCAATATGAAAATTGCGATTGAAATATACAACATCGCTATTCAATTTTTGGCGTACCCAATCAGCCATAATAGCCAATTCACCCAATGAGGCATTATTATATAAGAAAAGGGCGTCTTCATTGCTGATTCGTTGTCCTTCTGATATTTTTCCGGCAATTTCTTGGGTTTTATGGGATGCCGAACTAGATAATAACAATAAAATATCATTGCTCATAGAATGCTCCTGCTAAAAACAAAAATATCAGGATGGCTTGCGCGTCCTGATATTCCTGTAATAATAATATCTTACTATGACTTGTATCTCAATTCATCTGAAACAGATAGTCTTTTGCGTCCTTTTCTGCGACGTGCAGCCAAAATCTTACGACCGTTGGCGGTAGACATTCTTTCACGGAAACCGTGTTTGTTCTTCCTTTTCTTATTCGATGGCTGATATGTGCGTTTCATAATTTAATTTTTATTGTAAAAAACGGATTGCAAAAATAATACTTTTTATTTCTATTCCAAATTATTTATGAATTATTAAACGGTAAATGAATAATTTTTTTTGTTTCAAAATACTCTTCTTCAAAATACTCCTTTACGTTTATAATGTGAACTTTAGCTTTAAAGCTTTTGATTTCGTCCTCAAAATCGCCGCCTTTTAAATAAAGTATAGCCGATTTAGCTGTAGCAGATTTGTCAGTTTGAATCAGATTCCGGCATGTTTTTACAAATTCGGGAAATGCTGATACAGCCCTACTAACAATATAATTACATTTAACAGATTGATTTTCTGCTCTTCCGATTAAAGTATTTACGTTATTGATTGACAATAAAGATATTACATCTTCAGCTACTTTTATTTTTTTTGCGATGGAATCCATGAGTGTGAATTGTACATCGGGAAACATTATAGCCAAAGGTATACCAGGAAAACCGCCTCCAGTGCCAATATCAAAGACCTTGCTATTGGGGAAAAATTGGAAGTATTTAGCAATAGCAAGTGAATGCAATACATGCCTTTCATAAAAATGAGGAAAATCTTTTCGTGATATTACATTCACCTTTTGATTCCACTCTTCGTAAATGGGATATAATTGTTCAAACTTCCCGATCTGATCTGAATTCAGATTTGGAAAATATTTTAATAGCAGTTGCATTTAAATTTGCTCGTTTTTAAGCTTCAATATATTAAAAAGAAGCTCGCGTGCTCTAAATAACTGAGCTTTAACGGTTCCTATAGGTAAATTTAATTCTTCAGATATTTCCTCGTATGATAATTCACTGAAATAGCGCAGCTCAACAAGCTTACGGTAACGGGGCTTTAACTTATTTACAATCTCCCTAAGCAAATCTGATTTTTGTCCATTTATTAGCGTCTCTTCCGGATCTGGATGATCTGAATGTATGATTATGGTAGATATTTCTGAATCTTCAGTTGTATGCTCAATAGGTATATGTATGCCCCTTTTTTTTCTGATAAAATCAATACAATTGTTGGTTGCAATTTTAAACAACCAGGTACTAAAGGCATAATTGGGTGTATACTGATTGATGTTTTTAAACGCCTTGCCAAAAGCTTCTATGGTAAGATCATCAGCATCATCAGAATTATTTACCATTTTAAGGAGCATAAAATAAATGGCATCCCTATATCGACCCAACAATTCAGCATACGCTTTCTGATCACCACCAGCAGCTTTCTTCACCAATGCATAATCATACTGTCCTTTAGTTGATAACTGGGTATTTAATAGTTCCATCTTCTTTTCTTCGTAAACTTATTATTTAACATTAAGCCCATATAAACAAATGGTATAACAATATCGAACAATTGCGAATATAGAAATAATTTCCGTTCGTTTAACTTTTTCGCAGTTAAATATATTACAATATGGAATAAAATTAACCTAATAAAAAATAAAATTCCTGTTGCTATAAATAGTACATCTGGGTAATTAATCATTAATAAACATACAATAAAAGTCAGGTAAAACAAAACTCTCGAAAGTGGCTCAAGGCCAATAAGAGCCTTATGAATTTTCTTGTAATGAGGAGATGTAGTTAAATGGCGTTGTTTTTGCGTATACCATTCCTTAAACCCTGATTTGGGTATGCTTCTAGTATGTGAACCTATAACAAATTCAACTTTGGTATTATTGGCATTTGCTACCTTATTAACAAACAAATCGTCATCACCCGACAATAATTTCATATGACCAGTGAAGCCCTTATTTTCAAAGAAAAGTGATTTTCGATACGCCAGATTTCTTCCCACCCCCATATAGGGAATTCCAGCCTTTGCAAATGTTAAGTATTGTAAACCAATAAACATCGTATCAAATCGAATGATTTTATTAACCAGACCAATTCTTTCTTTATAGCCTCCATATCCAAGAACCAGCTGCGTTTTATCATCAAAATTTCGTGCCATATTTTGCAACCAATGGGGACCATCGGCGTAACAATCTGCATCGGTATGCAATAGCCATTCATTCTTTGCTGCTTTAATGCCAACCAACATGGCCATTTTTTTTCCATGGCTAAACTTTTCATCTTCTACTAAAAAAGTAGTTTTTAAATGGGGGTATAATGCAGAAAACTTTTTCAACACCATATCGGTGTCATCTGAAGAACAATCATTTACCACTATCACTTCATAATCAGGATAATCTTGTTCTAAAATGCTGGGTAAAAAACGTCTTAAAAATCGCGACTCATTTCTGGCACATATTATTATCGATACCGGTGGCAAAATATCCGGTAAATCTTTTTTCTCAGTAAATCCGATTCTAATATAAATAATTGTATAATAAAAAAATTGGATCAAGAAAAAAAAGCAAAATATGGCGAAAATAGCTTCACCAGCATTCCAATGTAAAAAGTATTGAGTAAACTGCTCCATGATATTTTAAGTGAATAATACATAAAACCCGGCAAATATAAGTTTTCAGTTTCTATAAATCATCAAAAGTGAAGCAATTTTATCCACAAATTATAATTTCTTAAGCATCAGATATAAAAACAATTCAATAAAATAGCTTTCTATTTGTGTTTTTTTTCTTTAGGTTTGCGCAAGGAATGATTAGCAATGCAATTTCAATTAATACACAAAAGTGCCCAATCAAAAGCCAGGGCTGGATTGCTTGAGACCGGTCACGGTAAAATAGCAACCCCCATATTCATGCCTGTTGGAACAGCAGGCTCGGTAAAAGGCATACACCAACATGAACTAAAAGAGGATATAAAAGCTCAGATAATCCTGGGGAATACCTATCATTTGTATCTTAGACCAGGCTTAGACGTGCTTCGCAACGCAGGTGGGCTGCACCGCTTTATGAATTGGCAACTACCAATACTTACCGATAGTGGTGGATATCAAGTGTTTTCACTTTCTGACAATCGCAAACTCACCAAAGAAGGCGCCATATTTAAATCGCACATTGATGGTTCTAGCCATGTTTTTACACCTGAGAATGTGGTAGATTTTCAAAGAATTATTGGTGCAGATATAATGATGGCATTTGACGAATGTCCGCCATACCCATGTGATGAAGCGTATGCATCAAAATCATTACTACTCACCCATGAATGGTTAAAAAGAGGCGTTGATCGTTATAAAAAAACAGCATGCGAATATGGTCATTCTCAATTATATTTCCCTATAATTCAAGGGAGTGTATATAAAAATCTGCGCATCCAATCAGCCGAATTTGTAGCAGAATTAAATTTAGAAGGCAATGCAATTGGAGGACTATCTGTAGGAGAACCCGCACCATTGATGTATGAAATGATTGAAATAGTGAATCAAATACTACCTGAAAACAAACCAAGATATCTGATGGGAGTTGGTACACCGGAAAATATCATAGAAGCCATTGACAGGGGTATTGACATGTTTGATTGTGTTATGCCAACCCGCAATGGTAGAAATGGAATGTTGTTTACCCGTGAGGGTATTATCAATATCCGTAACGAGAAATGGAAGAGCGATTTTTCACCACTCGACGCCACTAGTGAATGTTTTGTAGATACTTATTATAATAAAGCTTACCTAAGACACCTATTTATCAACGGAGAAATGCTGGCATCGCAAATTGCAAGTATTCATAATTTACATTTCTATTTATGGCTTGTAAATGAAGCCCGCGAACAGATATTAAAAGACAATTTTCATAATTGGAAAAACATTATCATTCCTAAAATAAAGAACCGTATCTAAATGAATAGGATTATAGACTCAATACAATCATTAAAGCTAAAAATTCTAGATATTTATATTATCAGAAAGTTTTTAGGAACTTTTATTTATAGCATTACTCTTATACTTATTATAGCCATAATTTTTGATATTTCAGAAAAAATTGATGATTTCATAGAACATGAAGCACCTATGAAAGCAATAGTTGTAGACTATTATTTAAATTTCATCCCCTATTTTGGAGTACTTTTTAGTTCTTTGTTTACTTTTATTTCCGTTATTTTCTTTACCTCAAGAATGGCATATCGTACCGAAATAATAGCTATTTTAAGCAGTGGAATAAGTTATAGAAGACTGCTTTGGCCCTATTTTCTTTCAGCTCTTTTAATTGCATCTACCAGCTACTATTTTTACGATTTTATAATCCCTCAGGCTAACAAAAAACGCTTGGCTTTCGAAGAAAAATACATCCGAGGTACACCTCATAATTACACCAATCGAAATATACACAAACAAATTGAACCAGGCGTATTTGTTTATATGCAGTCCTTTTCAAATTATTTAAATACCGGCTTCAAGTTTTCTATAGAAAAATTTGATGGTAAAGAATTAAAATATAAACTATTGTCGGATAACATACAATGGGACTCAACAAAAAGTAAATGGGTTATTAGTAATTATATGATTAGAGAAATAGATGGTATTAATGAACGGATAAGCAGAGGAACTAAATTAGATACCAGTCTTACAATTACACCCGAAGATTTCAGAAGAAGGGAAAATGCGATTGAAGCAATGGACTATTATGAACTGAGAGATTTTATTGCGGAGCAAAAATTACAGGGTTCGGAAGATGTTATTATTAGTGAAGTTGAAAGACACAAAAGAATATCTGTACCATTTAGCACTTTAATTTTAACCTTAATTGGTGTATCACTTTCTTCAAGAAAAGTACGGGGTGGTATAGGTATGCATATTGGATTGGGATTAGGTCTAAGTTTTTCGTATATTTTATTCTTGCAATTCTCTTCACAATTTGCAATTGGCGGCTTGGTAAATGTTATAACTGCTGTTTGGATTCCCAATATATTCTTTGCGTTAATTGCCTTGTATTTATACAAAGTAGCACCTAAATAATGAATGGTAAAAAATTAATTGGATTCTTATTCGTTCTATTTTTTGCTTTTATAAAAATAAATGCAACATCTGATACAATTGAAATCAAGAAAAAAGGAATCAACATTTTAGGCATTCCGGCTGTTGCATTTGATACAGACATAGGTCTAAAATATGGAATTCTGGCTAATCTTTACCAATTTGGCGATGGAAGTTTCTATCCAGAGTACAAACATTCATTTAACATAGAGTTATCCCGCACTACCAAAGGAAATAAAACCTATCAAATAATTTATGACTCAAAGCATCTGATAGAAAAATACCGGATCAATGCGGAGTTAAGCCACCTATCTGAAATAGCATTTGATTTTTACGGATTCAACGGATACCAATCTGTTTATACAAAAGAATTTGAAAATGCAAACTCTTCACGCTACATATCACGAGCCTTTTATAAACATAGCCGAAGCATTAGTAAATTTAGATTCGATATACAAAAAGAAATTTCTAATGTGAAATACGCCCGTTTTCAATTTGGAATAGAAGCAACAAACACTCTTGTTAATCCAACCGATATTGACAAAATAAACAAAGGATTAGCTGAATCAGATAAGTTACCTGACACCGCAAGTCTTTTTGAAAAATACATTGAATGGGGTTTAATAAAAGAGAATGAAAAAAATGGAGGCTTTCATACGCTTTTAAAAGCCGGATTCATCATCGATACCCGAAAACATGAAGTTAACCCCATGCAGGGCTATTGGTCGGAAGCTTTAATCTTATTTGCTCCATCATTCATATCCAATAGAAATTTTAATTACGTTCGATATGCATTCACTCACCGACACTACTTACCATTAATTCACGAAAAACTAAACTTTGCAACACGAGTTTCATTTCAAGGTAAGCTTTATGGCGATATTCCTTTTTATATGTTGCCATTTGTATACAATACAGCACCCAATTATACCCGCGACGGACCGGGGGGCTTTAAAACCATAAGGGGAATTCTTAGAAACAGGATGGTTGGTGATGATTTTGCTTATGCCAATCTTGAATTACGATATAGCCCATTTCATTTCGCATTGCTCAGGCAAAACATGTACTTTACTTTTATTGCCTTTTCCGATGCCGGTTGGATAACCAAAGAGCATACATTAAAAAGCAATCTGGCAGCATTAAATAAACCTGATTTTTTTTCAGATAAGAAAAATATACACCTATCTTTAGGGACTGGCGTTTATCTTGTAGTAAACCAAAATTTCGCACTATGCGTAAATGCTGCTCAGCCGGTAAATAAGCAAGATGGTGGCATAGGGTTTTATATGGGAATGAATTTTCAATTTTAAAAATCATGTTTTCGCATTGTATATTTATGAACACACACATTTAACCTTTATGAATTCCATATTTCATAGGCTTTTTCTGCTTGTTGGTGAAGCATTTCCAGCCCATTCTTTATAGTTGCTCCTGCATTTAATCCAAAT
>JAIFLP010000166.1 GCA_020049015.1 Bacteroidota bacterium
AACTCCTATTAGAACCAGTAAATTTTTTAATTCTAGATGAGCCCACCAATCATTTAGACATGAAAACAAAAGACATTCTAAAAAGCGCTTTGCAAGCCTTTGATGGTACGGTTGTACTTGTTTCACATGACCGTGATTTTTTAGATGGATTAGCCAGTAAAGTTTATGAATTTGGAAACAAAAAAATAAAAGAACATCTCGAAGACATCAAAGGATTTTTAGCGAAAAAGAAGATAGAACATTTAAGGGAAATAGAGAAGAAATAGTTTATTTTCTGCGTCAGAAAAAAAAATGATCATTTCACAACTGCTCATTATCCCATCAAAATACACTAATTGATAAAGTAAAAGAAAATATAATTATTTCGTTAGATTTAGAATAAAAGTGCTCGTTGGCTTTAATCGAATAGATTTACAAAAAATACGCCACATTGACTTAAATTTGCTATTTTTACATAAACGAATAGCAAATGAAACCTTTATACGAAAGCATACCTCAGAAGACAGATGAATCGCTGCATGTGCATATTGCAGAGCACCTGAAATTTGAAACACCGCTACATTACCATGATGAATTTGAATTACTTTATATTAAGAGAAGCAGTGGAACACGAATAGTGGAAAACTGTATTGAATCGTATTTTAAGAGTGATTTTGTATTGATTGGAAGCAACGTACCTCATGTTTGGAAAAATGAAGCAGACGGTCAGACAGCAATTGCTTATGTAATTCATTTTAAGAATGATTTCGGGGGTGGTTTTCTTCAAGATCTTCCGGAACTAATCGGAATCAGGTCCTTATTAAATAAATCGCAACATGGAATTCAATTCATAGGTCTTTTGGAAAAAGAAGTGGAAGCACGTTTTTCTGCAATAATAAATGCCAATCCACAAGGTCGCATGATACAATTTTTATCACTTTTAGATTGGTTATCTAATCATAGAAAGACAAAGCTGCTGAATGAAATTGCTTCGAGCAATAAACTAGGCCTACATGATTGCGAAAGAATTAATCAGATTATAAACTACTTAATGGAAAATTACAATAAAGACATAAATTACAAAGATTTGGCTTCACTAAGCCATATGGAATTAGCCTCTTTGTGTAGATATTTTAAAAAAAGAACAAACAAGAATATAACTCAAGTATTAAATGAAATACGCATTAGTAAAGCCAGCAAATTAATTGCACAAACGCAAATACCCATCAATAGAATTTGCGCTGAATCAGGGTTTAATAATTATGGGCATTTTAACGAGAAATTTAAAGAAATTACGGGTTTTTCACCCTTACAATACCGACAAAAAAGCAATACTGTTTAAATGGAAAATGAAGCGTAGAAACTCGAAAATACAACATAAAAATAATCATAATAAGCAATCTATATTTGTAAAAAAAAATGATGAAAGTTTTATTCATAGGCGGATCAGGCAATATAAGCTCGGCAGTTAGTCGAAGAGCCATAGAAAAAGGTATTGAACTTTACCATTTAAACAGAGGCAACAATCAGATGTTGGGTGTAACTAATATAAAAGGTAACATAAACGATACTGAAATACATAAAAAATTGGCAGAACATCAGTGGGATGCGGTGGTTAATTGGGTATCATTTAACGAAAAAGATGTAGAAAGAGATTTTGCCCTATTTCAATCCAAAACCAAACAATACATTTACATTAGTTCAGCTTCGGCTTACCAAAAACCGCCCAAGCATTATTTGATAACAGAAAGTACGCCGTTGGAAAATCCATATTGGGATTATTCCAGAGATAAGATAGCATGTGAAAATAAATTGAATGAATTATACCGCAAAGAAAAATTCCCGATCACCATAGTAAGACCATCCTTAACATACGATACCGTAATTCCGGCAGCTATAGGCGGATGGAATGATTACACATTTATTCAAAGACTAAAAGACGGAAAACCAGCTCTCATTCATGGTGACGGTAACAGCTTATGGACGATAACCCATTCGGAAGATTTTGCTTTAGGCTTTGTTGGCCTAATAGGAAATTTAAATGCCATAGGTGAATCATTTCACATTACATCAGACGAAGTACTTACTTGGAATGATATATATGAATGTTTTGCAGCGGCTGCAGGAGTAAAATTAAATACCGTACATATCCCCAGTGACTTTATATGCAGTGAAGCAAAGAAAATAGACTGGTGTTGGATGGGTGGCGATTTTATGACTGGAAACTTATATGGTGATAAGGCATACAGTGCGGTATTTGACAACAGCAAGATTAAGAAATTGGTTCCCGAATTTGAAGCTAAAATTCCATTTAGTAAAGGGATAAAAAGAACCGTAAAATGGTTTGAAGAAAAACCTGAAAGAATGGTTATACACGAAGTTTATAATAAATTTATGGACACGATTATTGATGCATATAAAAAGAAATAAATAAAAATAAAAAGAATGAATAAATTAAAAGCTGGATTAATTGGATGTGGAGACTATTTGCGATGGGAAATAGATGAAATAAAAAACAGCAAATATTTTGAGGTAACCCGCACATACGATTTAGATAGCAAAAAGAGCCAAAAAAGAGCACAAGAACTAGGTGCAAAAGTAACTGAAAATATAGAAGATATATTTAATGATTCTGAAATTTCGATTGTTTGTATATTTACACCACCTTGGGTAAGAGAAGACTATTTCAAGAAAGCCATTGAAAAAGAAAAACATATCATAACTACAAAACCTTTAGCGAATAACTTAGAAAGTGGTGAAAGATTATTAAAATCAGTAGGTGATAAAATTAAGTGTGCAGTGTTTTACGGACGCTCAGGAAATTCAGCTGTAGAGCAACTTAAAAGAGTATTTGATAGCGGAGAAATTGGAAAATTAGCCTTATACAAAGAAGACTGGTTTCATCACTTTCCACAATGGAATAATTGGGCTACTGACAAAGAAAAAAACGGCGGTCCTTTTATGGACGCCATGGTACACAATTTGAATAAGGCACGATACTTAATCGGATCAAAGGTAAAAGAATTGCAATTTAATTCTGACAACCTTGCGCAAAATTTGAAATGTAATGATACGGAAAGCATGACCCTGCGTTTTGAAAACGGATCGATGTCGATGTTATTTATTACTTGGGCTGCTGATTTGGAAGTGTTTTCGTTAAAAGGAAATGAAAGAGAGCATTATGGAATTTCGCATATGATAAGTGATAAGGGTTGGTATGTAAAAATTGAAGACAAAGAAGATGGCGCATACGTAACAGCAAAAAAAGAGCATGAAATAAAAAGCTGGAAAGTAATACCTAATGCATACACGAGATATGATGAAGTATCATTGGGCATACAAGGTAAAATTGAAATGCCTTATGATATCAAAGATGCAATAATAGACTTGAAAATTCTATTTAATATTGGTTAGATATTTATTGATTAGATTGTAAAAGTGAAACAGATGCAATAAACTGCATCTGTTTTTATTGTAATTCAGATGTTCTCAATTAAAAATGAATAGCCTGCCCACCACCAGGAGCCTGTTTCAAATTCAATGAAGAAGTATTGTTCACAGTAAAACTATTGATAGCATAATCAGAAGGATTTGTTAACCAATCGGCATTATCGGTAAAAAAATAGTTTTTATTTTCAGCATAGAGCAGCAATAAAATTATCAGAAACGAAAAAATAAATATTTTTTTTAAATGCGTCAAGGCAAAGATAAACCAAAATATTCTAAGAATTGCATAAAACTACTTAACTTTAGATGAATCCGGAGAGGATTAGAATTTATATTTTATATCAACAATCAATGATTGGAAATATTCAATTAAAAGCTAATTTTACAATTATATAAAAAAAAATCAATCTCCTATAATCACTTTTTCAAACTTATTTCGGAAAACAGAAGTAAAAATGCCTAAGCCATTTTTTATATTACTATAAACAGGAGTAGGCTCAGTAAAGGGTCCATTACTTTGATTTTCTAAACTGTTTAAATACATATAATAATGGTAATCTATATCGCTAATGAATAGAGTCAACGAATCAAATTTTAATTGTGAGTCATAATACATCTCCATTCTAAATGGAATTTTTGATACTTTATTTTTATCACTTACTATTGTTCTATAATATGATGGATAATAATCAGATCCATAATAGAATACCTCAATTAAATAATAATTATCCTCTCCTTTAAAATCATTTACTTCTCCTGAAACAAGTAATTTACTATTCATATCATTCAGGTCAATTACTTGTGTATTAAAATCTGCTTCGATATTGCGTTGATCTCGAATGAATATAGTTGATTCAATGCTTTTAAAATTTTCAGCTTCAACTCTTATAGAATACTTCTCTCCGTTTATAAAAGGAAAAATCGTTTGATCTATATAATAGCTATTAGAATTATCATCAAAGGAAACAATAATTTCTTGATTCGTATTATTGTTTATCACTTTCACTATCGCATCTTCAACAAAGTTAATCTGGTTATAACTGTAAGGGTCTTCTTCTATTAGCTCATTATAGCTAGCAGGAGTAGTTCTTGTAATGATAATAGGAATACTATCTTTTTCGTTAATTTCACAAAACATTACCAATTTTGCTTCTGATTTAGGATAGTACTTTTCATCAACATCCTCAATACAGGCTGTCAAAATAATCGATATTAAAAAAAGATATATATTTATAAAACGATTCATAAAATTAGAATTTAATACTATAACTAAAAGAAGGAATTATTGGAAACAAGCTAACTTGCTGAAGTTTGTTAATGGAATAAGATTTTCCTGTTTTTTCATCGTAATGAGTCTCTTTTGTGATATTATAATAAAAAGGATTTTTTCTATTATACACATTATAAAAACTAAATTCCCAAATTCGAGTATAATCTTTACTTTTCTTAATCCTTTGAATTCCTAAATCCATGCGATGATACGGAGCCATTCTAAATCCGTTAATACTACTGGTTTCCTCTACATAAATCGGATACAAATAATTTTGCTTTGCTTCTTGCACAGCTTGATAGCTAGCAATCGGAATCGTCAATGCATTCCCTGTACCATAAACCCAGGTAGCCGAAATATTAAGGTTATCAGTAAGTTCATAAATAGCAACTATAGAAATATCATGTCTTCGGTCATATTTTGCAAAGAATGGCTTTCCGTAATTTAATTCATCAAATTGATGAATAGTCCATGACAAAGTATAACCAAACCAACCATTAAACCTCCCTCTTCTTCTTTGAAATAGGGCTTCGATTCCATAACTTTCGCCACGTCCTTCAATAACATTATCTTCCCAACTAATCTCGTTAGCTCCAGAAAAATCTTCGATCAATAAAAAACTGGCACCAGGTCGATAAGTTATGATTCTATTCATTTCTTTATAATAAGCCTCAATAGAAAAAGTAGAAGCAATCTTATTAAAATCGTATGCATATCCAAAAGCAGTTTGCCAACTATTTTGAGCAGGAACTTTTGAAGTAGCAGGAACCCATAAATCGGTAGGCAAACCAAGGCCAGTATTACTTAACAAATGTAGGTATTGATTCATTACAGCATAAGAAAGTTTTAAAGAAGACACTGGCGACAAATAATAACTAGAAGATAAACGTGGTTCAATATGAGAACGTGTCGAACCATCATCTAGGATATGATTACTAATGCGGCCACCCAAATTCAATCTAGCCCTGTTTTTAATTTTAATTTCATCTTCAATATATGAACATGCTTCAATAGAATAAATTGTATGTACATTTTTTTCAAACAGATTGATGTTATCGTCTCTAAGAACAATTGCACTTGGCTTAAAAGCATGCTGTATTAATACAGCACCAAATTTAATATTATGATTGGGTGCGGGCATCCAAGAAAAATCATATTTCAATCCCAAATCTCTTATTCCTGAGCTATATTCCATCTCAAAAATATTTTTATTAAGAATATCACCATAGCTTTCCTTATTGTATATTTTCAACTGGTATAAACTGTGAATAAAAGATAAATTGGAAAATAATCTGCTATGTATTACTCTATTCCATCTTACGCTAGTAGTTGCATTTTGCCAATATAATCCTGCAGAGTAATTTGAATTCATAAAATTATCCTTTATATAAAATTTATCCCTACCAAAATATCCACTCACATATATCTTATTTTTCTTATCAATTTCCCAATTTGCTTTTGCAGTAAAATCATAAAAGAAATATCCTCCATAGGTATCTTGATTCTTAGAAATAAAAGGCATCATTAATATATCCAAATAGGATCGTCTACCTGAAACCAAAAAAGATGCTTTATCCTTAACAATAGGTCCTTCAAATACTGCGCGAGAAGACAAGATGCCGATTCCGGCTTCTCCTGAATATTTATCTTTGCTTCCATCTTTCATGTTTATATCAAGCACTGAAGAAAGTCGTCCTCCGTATCGTGCAGGAAAACCTCCCTTTACCAATTCAATACTTTTAATAGCATCACCATTAAACAAAGATACAAAACCGAAAAGGTGATATGCGTTATAAACAGTAGCATCATCCAAAATAATTAGATTCTGATCGGGTCCACCACCACGCACATAAAAACCACTGCTTCCTTCGCTACCCTTTTTCACACCAGGCATTAACTGAATTACCTTAAGCAAATCTTTTTCACCTAAAAGTGTAGGTAAAGCTTTTACTTGCTGAACAGGTATTTCAATCACTCCCATGCGAGAGCTTTGCGATGAATTCGCAGGTTGATCGGCTCTAACTTCAATGGCTTCTAATTCAATATTGGGAGCCAAATTAACATTCAAATCAATATTATTATCTAGAAATACTTTATATGATTGCGATTGATAGCCAACAAAAGAATAGATTAATTCAATAGAATCGGATGGTAGAGTAATAGAATAAAAACCATAATTATTAGTGGCAGTACCCAGAGATTTACCTTGCACCGATATATTAACCCCTATCAGTGATTCTTTACTACCAGCCTCATTAACAAAACCGCTGATAGTATATCGTTGTGAAAATAATTGAAGACTAAGAAATATAATTAGTATTGATAATTTCCATCTCATACTTTAAATCAAGTTTTATATTATAACTCTCAAAAATATGATAAAAGATAAAAAAGCAACAATACGAACTTAATCTAAAAAAAACAGAACTAATAAACAAAATATACACCTAATGAGATTAGTAATTATTTTACGTTTCATGATTTAAGTATTAATATTAAACAAAAATGCTAATAAGTATGAAATAGTCAAAATAACCTGATTTTACATTTTTATTTACTATTTACTATTTACTTATTATTATTCGAATGAGGGAAAAATAATTTCAAAAACATTCACTTGCAAATTCTAATTCTCATAAGAGAAAAAATATATTTCGAATAACTTTCGCATTAGAAAATAAATTATTAATATTGACTTTTGAAAAATATTTTTATAAACCTACGAATAATATACTGATGCTGAGAACATATATTTATAAATCTTTATTAATCAATCCTTTAAGCTATCTTAAATAAATAAATAAAATGAAACGAGCTTGTATCCAACTAAAAACAAACACGTATGAGCAAAATCATGCGAGTTCCATCCGACCTATAAAAATCAATTTAGTTCGGATGAAAAATCTAATTCTAATTATGCTAAGTTTTCTTATCATCTCTTGCGGTAATAGGAATGATAATCTGATTTACAAGAACCCGCAGGCCAAGATTGAAGACAGGGTGGAAGATTTAATAAAAAGAATGAACTTGGAAGAGAAAGTTGCACAGTTAACCACAAGTATTACATTAAAAGATTCTTCAGATGTTCCTATTGAAGGCCTAGGATGTTTAACCGAAGTATTTAACGGGCTTAGTCCTCGCGAAGCAGCAATAAAATATAATGAACTACAAAAAGCATTTATAGAAAAAACACGTTTAGGAATACCTGTGTTATATCATGGTGAGGCAGTATTTGGATTAATGGCCAACGGATGTATGATATTCCCGCAACCTATAGCTCAGGCAGCTACATTTGATCCTGAAATGCAATTTAATATGGCAAAAATGATTGCTGCTGAAACCAAAAGTTGGGGACATCATCAAGTATTAAGTCCAACGATAAACGTTGCATACGACAGCAGATGGGGCCGCACACATGAAACCTATGGCGAAGATCCATATTTGGTAAGTTGTATGGGTTTAGCATACATACAAGCTATGGAGAGTTCAGGAATTATAACTACGCCAAAACATTTTGCAGCAAACATTGGACACAATGGTTCATTTGGTGGACCCGTTTTTTTTAATGAAAGATTTTTAAGAGAGGTGGAATTACCCCCGTTTAAAGTAGCTGTAAAAGAAGGTCATTGCAGCTCCATTATGCCAGCATACAATTCTATTAATGGAATCCCTTGCGTGGCCGACTCATGGTTATTAAATGATGTATTAAGAAAAGAATGGGGTTTTAAGGGATTTGTTGGATCGGATTATGGTGCAGTTGCACAGATAGTAGATAAACACAAAACGGCTAAAGACGATACCGATGCTGCTATACAAGCAATTAATGCGGGAACTGATGTTGAAATGCCCAGAAATCAAGCCTACAAAAACTTAGTCCAAGCTGTTAAAGACGGGAAAATTTCTGAAAAAACAATAGACCATTCGCTCAGAAGATTTCTATATCAAAAATTTAAATCAGGTGTATTTGACAAACCATTTGTAAATCCCGATAGCGCAGAAATAATTTGCAATAATGAAAAACACAGGTCAATGGCACGAAAAGTTTCGCAAAAATCCATTGTGCTGCTAAAAAATGAAAACAATATATTGCCATTTTCAAAAAATATTAAAAAAGTATCCGTATTAGGGCCATTAGCAGATAAAGCACTCATGGGAAATTATTCCGGATGGGGAATAAAAACTTATAGCGTGCTTGAAGGATTAATAAACAAATATGGAAACAGTATCTCTTTCACTTTTGAAAAAGGTGTTGAACTTACTCAACTTGCTTTACCAACTATTGCAGAGGAATTCTTATGTCATTATCAAAATGGAAATAAGAAAATAGGATTAGAAGCTGAATATTTCAATAATATAAATTTGGAAGGTCGTCCGGAAGTGAATAAAATTGATGCACAGGTAAATTTTGAATGGGGCGAAGGCGTACCTCATCCTTTTATCAACAACAATAACTTTTCCGTCCGATGGACGGGGAAATTAATATCACCAGCCAGTGGAAAATATAAAATTGGATTAACCATTGATGATGGAGCAAGACTTTTTATAAACAATGTGGCAGTTATTGATGAGTGGAGAAGCGGTTCCATAAGATTGGTAGAAGCGTTTTATAACTTTGAGAAAGGAAAAGAATATGATTTAAGAATAGAATATTTCGAAGGAACATTCATTGCTGCATGCCGTTTAGGTTGGAATGCAGCACCCAATGCAAATATCCCAAAAGCGCTTGAACTTGCCAAAAATTCTGATGCATGTATTATTGTATGCGGTGCTATGGATGGTGAAGGATCCGACAGAGCTGAACTAAACTTATCGGCCTCGCAAGAAGAACTAATTTTAGCCATTGCTAAAACAGGAAAACCTTTTGTGGTAGTATTGAATACTGGAAATGTTATTACAACAAACAATTGGGCAGACCAATGTCCAGCAATTCTAGAAGCCTGGTATATGGGAGCAGAAGGTGGTAATGCGTTAGCAGAAATCATTTTCGGTGATGTAAATCCTTCTGGTAAACTACCCATCACCTTCCCTAAAGTAACAGGTCAAGTACCTTGCTACTATCATCAATACAGCAGCGGAGCTGGTAGCAGTTATATCTCCATAGGAAATGAACCACAATTTCCATTTGGGCACGGACTGAGTTATACGCAATTCGCATATGAAAATCTAAATATTTCAGATAGTGTTATTAAGGTAACAGATACATTAAGTATACGTTTCGATATAAAAAATATAGGAAATATTGATGGTGATGAAGTTTGCCAATTATACTTTGAATATGGACCTGTAGGTATATCCCGACCGTCAAAACTACTAAAACGCTTTAAGAGAATAGCCCTTAAAAAAGGAGAAAAAACGAATATTCAATTTACATTAAGTGGCGAAGATTTTTATTATTATGACAAGCAACTAAAATGGGTTCCAGAAATTAATACATTTAATATCCTTGTAGGTAGCTCATCTAAAGACATAAGACTAATCGGTAGTTTTAGCATTCGTTAGAATAGCGCTCCCTTC
>JAIFLP010000087.1 GCA_020049015.1 Bacteroidota bacterium
AAGTACTTACCGATAACAGAATGTCGTTGGATACAATGCTGGAAGAAATCCGCCATAATAAAGACTTTACAGAAAAAATTATCCGTGAAATTACTGTTAATACCACTGAGTTATTTAGAGATCCTGTTGTTTGGCAGGCTTTGAAAAGCAAAGTTCTCATGCGTTTTCACGAGTATTCATCATTCAATATATGGCATGCTGGTTGCTCTACTGGCCAGGAGGTGTATTCTTTTTGTATCCTGCTCAATGAGATGGGATTACTCAACAAAGCCAGAATTTATGCCACTGATATTAATTCCGAAGTGCTCGATATGGCAAAAAAAGGAGTTTATAAGTACAAATTTAATGTAAACTATCTCGAGAATTTTGATAAAGTAATTCGTGAAAATCCTGCACATCCCGATCAATTACTAGATATTCCCTATGAAAAGTATTTTCACATCGATAAAGAAAGGGATACCATACAAATGAATGATTTTCTTTTGCAAAAACCCATTTTTAGGAAACACGATTTGGTGAGACAAGAAAACATTTTTTATGTTAAGTTTGATATTATTTTTTGTAGAAATGTAATTATTTATTTTAATTACGATTTGCAGAATAAAGTTTTCAATTTATTTTCTGATAATTTATTTCAAGGTGGTAGTTTGGTTTTAGGTGTGCATGAAACCATTCTGGGTCCCCTTTCAAATAATTTCAATAAACACGATCAGTTTTATTTTAGGAAATAATGCTTAGTAATAGGAAATACTCAATACGTTTTTATTTATACCTTAGCTTACTGGTAATTCCAGTTCTGTTACTTTTTATTTCCGTAATCAATCAATTTATTTATTCAAATAACACTTCTTTTTATACTAATCAGTTTGAGATTGCAAAAAATAAATTTTTAACGTCTTCATCTCATTTACTTGATATAAATAAAGTTGAATGCATAAGCTATTTTCCTGAAAGCGAGTTTAACTCTTCTGTAGTAATTGCTTCAAAGTTAAACGACACTGTTTATTCAACGCTAAATAAATTGCAGCAAAATTATTTATTTTATGGCTTGAAAAAATTACCCAATTTGATTAATGATTTTAGAAGTTCTGCATTATATTCTGATTCTCTATTGGTTGATGTTTCTTTTTTGCTATATAAAAGAGAGCGTTTGGCCAGATCTATTTTGCCAAAATTAGATTCATTAGATAAACTTTTTCTCGGGAAGCCTTTTTATTCAAAATACTTTTTTTTAGATCAATTAATTGAATCCTATGTAAACAATCCTTGTGGTCTTAAATCTCTAATTATTGAAAAAGAATTGAATGATTTCCGAGAAGTATTATTCATTGAATCAACTTCAGATTATAAAGTTTTTGCAGCGTATTACCATAGTTTGTATGTTGATATGATGTCGTTTGTAGCCTTGAATCAGAAAGCAGGAGATGCTAGTATTGCAGGTATTATGGATGCTTATAGACTTGAAAATTTAAAAATGCTTTCTCAAATCGAAAATATACAGTCGTTAGTCTTGTACCGCTCTAATATTATTCTAAAGCGAAATTTTGCATGTCAGTTTATTTTAATAAGCATAATAATTATTGGGATTATTCTTTTGTATCGTTATTATAGCAAATATTTTGTTATCTCAGTTCAATCTGTTAGAGAAAATTTAATAAATATTGAATCTGGAAATTATCAAGATGTTATTCATTTGGGATTTGAAGTTAATGAAGGTGTTGATCTCACTTTATCAATGGCTTCATCTATGCAAAAAAGAATAGTAAATATTAAGCAGTTAATAGACGGTGAAGTAGATAAATATAAGCCTGTAGTAGAAAATAACTCTTTTGATGAGGCAATTGCAAAGCTTTGTCTGTTTTATCAAGCAAAAATTCTAGAAGCAAAGAATCATTTAAATGATCTTAATGCTAGTTTAATTAGCCATGAAAAAATGCAAAAGTTTTTCTTTCTCGAAGAGGAATTGCATTTGCCTATACGAGAATTTAGTGATTTGTTATTGAAGCGCTTAATTGAACATACAAATTCAATTCATGGTGCAATTTTTACAATTTCAGAGTCTGATTCAAACTATTTTGAATTAATTTCTTCGTATTTTAATGGAACTCGTAAAGATGATTCTTTGGGTTTTTATAGAGGCGATGGATTATTGGGTACTGTTGTTACCAATGGAGAGCTTAGTATTGTAAAAGATTTGAAGAATGATTATTTCAATATTGCTACTTCTTTAATTCAAGTTAAGCCTAATGCATTAGTTGTGATACCTATTATCCTTAAAGGAGATGTTATTGCTGTTGTTGAATTGGCCTGTTTGGCTGATGTTGTTGATGGTGATTTAAAACTACTGAGTGGACTAAAAAATTACATTTCAGCTGTTTTTGGTTTGCTCTGGGAGTATTCAAAGCAATCGATAGCATTTAAAAAGGTTTGTGGCGATTTTGAAGATAGTACTACAAACATTGATATTCTGAAAAAGAATGTGGAGAATTTAGTAATTGATAATAAGAAATTTCTTGTTGAAGTTTCTCAATTAAAATTCCCAATGCTGGCTCTTGAGCGTTCTTTAATTATGATGCACTTAAATATGAATGGAACTATTCGTTATGTTAGCGAAAACTTTTTATTGATTTTCGAAACAGAAGCGCAGAATATTAAGGGACGTCATTTCAAGGATTTTTCGTCATTAGATATTGAAAGTGAAGATTATAAAAATATGTGGTCAGGGTTCTATAAAGGTACACAAGCATTTACAAATGATGTGTTAAAGCTATATAATGGAAAAACTATGGCTATTAAATTACATTTTATTCCCGTAAAGGAAGAGGATAATGAAGTTAGAAAAATTATTTGTTTAGGTCAAATGATATAAAATGGAATTAGGAATATCGGATACAAAAAAAATAATTGTTTTCATTAAAGATCGCTTTGATGTTGATTTTAACGAATTTTCATTGTATTCATTGAAGCGAAGATTTGAACGCGCAATTCCTGAATTGGGCATGAAAAGTGTAGATAGTTTATTTTTAAAATTAGGTGAAGATAATAAGCACTTTGAAGCTTTTATTAGAGAAGTATTAGTAGAGTCTACAGAAATGTTTCGCGATCCATTTTTTTGGAAGTATCTGTGTACCGATATTATTCCCTTACATTTAGCAAAAAAACCATCTATACATGTATGGTTTCCTATGTTAGTTTCTGGCGATGAATTATTTACTCTATGTTTGTTAGGTAAAGAATATGGTTGGATTGATAAAATAAAAATTACCGCCACCGGATTTAATCAATTAATAATTAACCATGTTAAATCAGGATCCATGCGGGCAAATAAGGTTGAAATCAGCAAAGAAAATTGTTTGGCTGCTTTTGATAAGGATTTGGTAACTAAGCTTATTCGAATGGAAGAGGATATAGCTATAAGGGATACAGAGCCTATAGAAAGAGTGCAATTCAACAAAGCAGGTATACTAATTCAATCTAAACCTGAAAAATGCGATTTGGTTATTTATAGAAATAAGATATTATTTTATAATATTCCTTTACAGGAAAAAGTATTAGAATGTATTCATGGTGCTGTTGCCTCGGATGCTTACTTAGCTATTGGACATAAAGAACAATTACCTGCATCTATGCGTCAGAAATTCAAACAGGTGAATAAGGTAGAAAATGTATATAAAAAAGTATAAATGATAAAGGCAATTATTATAGGAGGATCGGCAGGTAGCTTTCAGGTAGTGAACAAAATATTGGCTTCATTACCTAAAAACTATCCCTATTCGGTATTCCTTTGTCTTCACCGTTTGAAGCATGTTCGCACCGGATTTGTGGAAGCTTTATCGTTAAAATCAGGAATACCTATAATGGAACCTTTTGATAAAGATTTGATAAAGCCTGGAATAGCTTATCTTGCTCCCGCAAATTATCACATGTATATTGATTATACCGGACGAATTAGTCTTTCTACGGAAGAGCCGGTACATCATTCTCGACCATCAATAGATTTATGTTTTTTTACGGCTGCGCAAACTTACAGAAACAAACTCGTTGGCATTATTTTATCTGGTGCTAATAAAGATGGTGCAGCAGGTCTAAAGATGGTTTCGGACTTAGGAGGGATTACTATTATTCAGGATCCTTCAGAAGCTGAAGTGCCAGTTATGCCTAAGGCTGCTATGGATATAATGAAGGTTAATCATGTAATGCGTACAGAGGAAATTATTAAATATTTGAATCATTTAAACAACATTTAAATGGAAAAAAAGAGTAAATTATGGATTATCATTTCTTTGTTGGCACTGCTTATTTCTGTGTTAGCATTTTTGATGGTAATTTATTCTTCTTCTCATTCTTTGCACTGGACTTATTCTGTTTTTTCAGCAGGAATAATATTAATTGTTAATTATTTATTTTATTTTTTTATTTATCGCATTTTAAGAGGGCACTTTAACAATGCTATATCTGATTTTTCGATTACTTCAGCTGAGGATCTAGCTGTTACTAATAATACTAGTTGTAATGAAAATGTAGTAGATGATAGTAATTTGATTTTACAAAAAGTTTTACCACAATTAGATGGAAATTTCGGTCCACCGTTACTGCAGCATTTGGTTTCGCATTTTCAATCAGTACAAGCCTTTTTATATTTATGGAATGATAAGATTGGCATGTTTGAAACAGTAGCTAGTTTTGCATATTATTCTGATACCATGCCAAAACCATTCAGTTTAGGAGAAACAGTTGCAGGTCAGGTAGCACTAAATGGAAATCCTTTATTAATTGACAATCTATCGTTGCATGAAGTGAAAATTATTTCTTCATTGGGATCTTCTGATCCTGTGAGTGTATTATTTATTGCAACATCTGCCGAATTAGAACGAAAAGCTGTCATAGAAATGGCTTTTTTTTATAAGCCCGATAAAAATAAGATTAAGCTAATTAATAAAGTTTTTAATGAAGCAATGAAAACATATAATAATTGATTGCTATGGTATTTACAACATATAATATAAAAGCATTGAAGTGGAATACTGCAATTGCTTTTATACTTGCTTTGCCTATTCCAATTATCATTCATTTATTAGAGGCAAACTTTCATGGTCAGGTTTTAAATTGCAATTATTTTATTCAAATCCATACTGAAAGCATCGTAGTTTGGGTAGTTGACTTAATCCCTTTTTTAACTGCTGTTATAACATTTTATTTTTCTTTACGCCGCAATCAAGAGAAGTATTTATATGAACAAGAAATTCTTCAGAGAAAGCAGTTCATTGAAAGAAATGTTCTATTTGCAAAGGCATTGGGTGCTGGAAATTATAATTACAATTTAAATAGTGATGTTTGTGACCCACTAACTAAATCATTGCTCATTATGCGCGATAATCTTCAAGAAAACAAGTTGAGAGATGATTCGCTTAAATGGATGAATAATGGAAGAGCAATACTGGTTGAGATACTTCAAGGTAATACTGATCTAAAGCAAATAGCATCAAAGTTAATATCTAGTATTTCAAATTATGTAGACGCTATTCAATCGAGTTTGTATATTATGAATGAGAATAATACTCATTTGAATGGAATGGCTTTTTATGCATATAATTCTATGAGAAATATATCTGATGAAATACAGATAGGAAGAGGTTTGTTGGGTCAATGCGCATATGAAAAAATATATATATATAGAACAGAAATTCCTGAAGATTATTGTCTTATTACTAGTGGTATTTTGGGTGATAGAAAACCTAGATCATTACTTTTAGTGCCATTAATGAACAATAATTCATGCGAAGGTGTAATGGAATTTGCCAGTTTACATAGTTGTTTTAATCCTGACCAAATTCAGTTTATTAAGGATGCTGGCGAAATGGCTGGGCGTTCTTTTTTTAGTTATAAAATTTCTAATCATTCAAGAGCGTTGCTTGACGAAGCGCAAAAGTTGACACAAGTACTTAAAGAAAATGAAAGCATACTAAAGGAAAATGCTTCTGAGATGAAACTTACTCAGGAAAAACTGGAGTTCTCGAACCGACAATTAGAAGGTAAAGTTGCTGAAGTAGAGCAAGCTCAGAATCGCTTAAATTCATTGTTAGAGAATGCATCGGAAATCATCACAATTTATGATGAACACCTAAATATAATTTTTCAAAGTCCATCGGTAAAGAAGATTTTGGGATATGCCAGCGATGATTTGCAAGGAGGTCGTTTTTATGAAAAATTAAATCGTGCAGGTGAATTGGAGTTTCGAAAAATGTTTCAGCGATTAAAAGATTTTCCCGGTGAAGTGGTTGTAATATATTATTATTTTAATAGATCCGATGGTCAACAGTTGTTTTTAGAAACTACTGGACGCAATTTATTAAATGATCAATCTATTAAAGGATTTTTACTGAATACAGAGGATGTTACTATTCGTAAAAGAGCTGAAAAGGAAGAGAGAATGAAAAGCAGAATGCAATCATTGTCTGAAAATTCACTTGATTTGATCATACGTATGAGTATTATGCAGCAGTTTTTTTATATTAATCCTGTTGTAGAAGATTATGTTGGTCTTTCTGTAAAGCAAATGCAAGATAGTTATTTGGATGAATTAGAAATACCCCTAGTTTTGAAAAATTATTTTCTGGAGGCATTTAAATATCTTAAAGAGAAGCCCGAAAAGATTAATAAACAAATAGTTCTGCCTATTATAATGGGAGAAAAAATTATAAAAAGGATTTTAAGTATTGATGCAATACCTGAATATAATGAAAACGAATTGGAGACTATTTTATTTGTAGGTCATGATATTACTGAGGCAAAGCGAATAGAAGAAGAATTAAAAGATAAAAATAAGAAAGTAGAAGACAGTATTAATTATGCTCGGCATATCCAAATATCAATTCTGCCTGATATGAAGTTGATCCGTGATTATTTTCCAAAATCTTTTATTCTATATAAACCTAAGGATGTGGTGAGTGGCGATTTTCCATGGTTTAAAGTAAAAGGCGATATTATATATTATGCTGCGATAGATTGCACTGGTCATGGTGTACCAGGGGCAATGTTATCATTTATAGGATATTTTTTATTAAATAGTATAG
>JAIFLP010000157.1 GCA_020049015.1 Bacteroidota bacterium
GTACCTGAGGCATAATCGCCAGCACTTTCAGGAGAAAGATGACCAAGAAAAACAGAACCGGCATTAACAATTTTTTCGCTGTAAGAGTTAAAATTATCCACTGAAATAATTAGATGTTCAGGTGCATATTCGTTAGACATAGCCATAAGTTCATCGATATTGTTCGCAAGAATACACTTACTAGAACTAAGAGCAACGGCTGCAATTTCTTTGCGGGGTAAATTATCTAATTGTTTTTGTAATTCATCCATTACAGGTTGAATAATTCCTTCATCAATAGTGAAAAGAATAACTTGGCTATCTTTACCATGTTCAGCCTGAGCGAGAAGATCAGACGCAATAAAATCGGGCTGACTTGTATTATCGGCAATAACAGCTACCTCCGATGGGCCAGCAGGCATATCGATAGCAACACCTTGACGGCTAACCATTTGTTTGGCAGCAGTAACAAATTGGTTACCGGGCCCGAATAATTTATATACTTGAGGTACTGATTCAGTACCGTACGCCATAGCCCCAATAGCTTGAATGCCGCCGATTTTATAAATAGATTTGATACCAATCAAATTTGCGGTATACAAAATAGCAGGGTGTAATTTACCATCCTTACCAGGAGGGGAACACAGCACAATTTCGTCACAACCGGCAATTTTAGCAGGAATACCAAGCATCAGCACCGTAGAAAAAAGAGGAGCAGTACCACCCGGAACGTATAATCCAACCTTTTCGATAGCAATACTTTTTTGCCAACAAGTAACACCAGGAGTAGTATCAATGGGTTTACCGGTAACTACCTGTGCTTTATGAAATTTTTCTATATTAAATTTTGCAGTAGCAATGGCCTTCTTTAAAATTGGACTAATAGCTAATTCAGCCTCAGCAATTTCGGCAGCAGTTACTTTTAAATCCTGAAGATCTATTTTATCAAATTCTTTGATATATTTTTTAACCGCTATATCTCCATTGGCTTTAACATCAGCAAGAATTGGAGCCACTTTAGCTTCCATTTCGCTATAATCGAAAAGCGGCCTTTTAAGAATATTTTTCCAATCAGCTTTAGCGGGATATTTAATAATTTCCATATACATTAATTAGAGTATTATACAATCATTTTTTCAATCGGAATTACAAGAATTCCCTCTGCACCTTTTTCTTGAAGCTGACCGATTACTTGCCAGAAATCCTTTTCATTCAAAACAGAATGCAAACTACACCAACCATCTTTAGCAAGTGGCACAATAGAAGGGCTTTTCATACCTGGAATAATGCTGATAATATCATTCACTTTATTTAAAGGAGCATTTAGCACAATGTATTTATTTTTCTTTCCCTTTTGTACAGCGCGAAAACGAAAAAGCAATTCGGTTAAAATCTCTTTTTTTCTTTGGCTAAGGTTTTTCGTAGCCACCATAACTGCCTCTGATTTAATAAGTACTTCAACTTCTTTTAGATTATTCATAAAGAGGGTTGAACCCGAACTAACGATATCAAAAATAGAATCAGACAATCCTATTCCTGGAGCTATTTCTACAGAGCCACTAATTTCATGAATATCGGCAGCTATTTTATTATCAGAGAGCCATTTTTTGAGGATATTGGGATAGGAAGTAGCGATGCGTTTTTTGTCAAAATACTTTGGGCCATTATATTCTTCGGTTTTAGGAATAGCTAAAGACATGCGGCACTTTCCGAAACCCATTTTTTCAACCACTTCAAGGTGTTTTTCTTTTTCGTAAATTACATTTTCACCAACAATACCTACATCGGCAACGCCATCAGAAACATACTGAGGAATATCGTCATCTCTAAGAAACAATATTTCTACAGGAAAATCGCTGGCAACTGATATCAGTTTTCCTGACGAAGATGTAAGATTAATACCGCATTCAGAAAAAAGATCTAATGATTTTTCGCTGAGTCTGCCCGACTTTTGAACTGCAATTTTTAATTTTTCCATATTGAATATTTTAAACTAAAAAAGGCCTGCAGAAACCTGCAAACCTTTTAATATGTTACACAAAGAATTTACATTTTTCTATACAACAACAAAAGCTGCATGATGATGATGCAGTAAATTATTATTATGATGTTGTAAATTAAACATATTAAAATCAATTTGATGCTGCAATGTTACATTATTTTTTTAAAAATTACAAATCTTTTAATAAAATATTCTCCTCGGCATTCATAATTTTTTTATTCAAGAGATCAAGGTGCTCTAAAATTTTGGTTAATTCTGGTGATTTTTGGGTATAAAATTCATCTACACCCCTACTATCAATGCGACTGATTACATATTCCAATGAAATTTTATTGATATAAAGGGCTGGTTGAAAAGCAGAATCGTTTTGATCATTTGCAGCAACAACTTCAACGATAAGGCCTGAAGACTGAAGTATAAAGATTATATTGGATACTAATCGCACTGGAATTTCAAAATGATGGGATATTTCCGATATTTTGGCTGCAGGGGTGGCATTTTCAAATCGTTTAATAATAAAGTGAAGAATTAGGATTGCCAATGCTTTTTTATTCTTTGGTGAGATTTCGAGCGATGCGGTTTCGTGCTCATAATTATCTACATTTTGTGAAGCGAAAGATAGTTCGGCGCCCAGCAGCACGATAAGCCAGGAAGTTTGCATCCAAATCATTAACAAAGGCAAAGCAGCAAAAGTACCATAAATTGCGCTGTAGCTTGAAACCAGTACTTGAAAATTAACATAGGCCCATTGAAGAATTTGAAAGATAGTTCCCGCAATAACGCCAGCGAAGAGAGCTGATTTAAAAGTAACTTTGGTGTTAGGAATAACTATGTACATAAAAGTAAAAACGGCCCACATAAGGATATATGGGAGCATGTATGCAGAATAAGTAACCAAAGGACGAATAAATTTAGGAATGGAAGCCAATAATTCATTCATATTGCTAATAATGAATACATTAATACCGCTGGCCAAGAAAACAATAATAGGAGCGATAAGCATAATGGAAGTAAAATCGCTAAGTTTTCGACCCCAACTGCGGTGTTTTTTTACCTGCCAGATATCGTTAAAAGCAACTTCCACACTAATTAATACTTTCATTACCGACCAAATAAGCACTACGAGTCCGACACCAGCAACAAGTCCACCTTGAGCTTTTTGCAGCATATTACTTGCAAAATCAACCACATAATTTAGCACATCTTGATGTCCTTCCAGTTTTTTGGCTAATTCTAATTTTAAAGTTTCATCAAAACCGAAACCCTTAGCAATACCAAAAGCCATAGCAAGAATAGGAACTATTGAAAGCAAGGAATAATAAGTCATTGCCGAAGCCCTTATAACTACCTTATCTTCAAGAAATCCTTTAACCGCAATAAAAAATATTCTAATACCCGTATAGAATATTCTCAATCGTTTTTGTCTTTTCAAAATTGTAGGATTCCAAATATCTTTAATTAGAAAAGTTTTCGTTTTATTAATTAAATTGTTCTCTTTGTTCATGATGCAAAAAATATTTCATAATATTAAACAAATAAAATTACAAAGCCTCAAAATTTTGAAATAATTCCATCATAAAAGCCTTTGCATTGGTAAGTTGAGGTTGAGGATCGGGATAAGATGTTTGATCGAGGGCATTTTTATTAAAATCATAAATTAAAAAACCTGTATTATCAACATATCCAAAACCACTATTAAACGAATAAACAGCAAAAGAATGAGGAGCAGTTATAAAATTTTTACTAAACTGGAAATCGCTCCCGTCGATATTTAAATTTGAAAGTAAAAGTAAAGGGAAATCAATCTGCGAACCCACTTGAGTGATTATGGTGTCTTTAGTAATAGCTCCTCCTGACCAAATCATAGGGATGATGTACTTTTCAGGAACCACGAAATCGTTACCCGGGAACCTGCTTCCATGATCGGCAATAAATACGAGCAAAGTATTTTTGTAGAGGGGTGAATTTTTAAAAGCTTTAAAGAAATTACCTAAAGCTTCATCGGTATAATACGCTGACTTAAGAAAACGTTGTTCTTCGGTGTCATCGGGCAAGTTATTGGGGATGGGTACTTCAAAAGGTTCATGGCTAGATAAGGTAAGGCAAGCGGCAAAGAAAGGCTTTGGAAGAGAAACAAGATCGTTTAGTAAATATTTTAATAAAAGATGGTCATGCACGCCCCATTTAGAGTTTTGGTCTTTTTTATCAAAGTCCTTATCAGAAATAATTTTATCAAATCTGCTAATTGTTAAATACGAACGCATACTAGCAAAATCAATATTTCCCCCATAATAAAAAGCGCTATAATAATTTCTGGCACTCAGCGCTTTAGTTAAAGAAGGGAGTTTTTCGGTTTTGAGAGGAAATTTAATAATTGAATTATCTGGCAATGCGGGATAACCGCTAAGAATTGCCACCAGGCCTTTATCAGTTCGATCGCCGGAAGCATAGAAATTTTTAAAATAAATACCAGAAGCAGCAATGGAATCGAGGTTTGGGGTTATTCCTTTCATTCCGCTATGTGAAAACATAAGTTTAGCAGTAAAACTCTCCAGGATAAAAACAATAATATTTGGATTTTGTGAATTGATTAAATTTCCAGAAGAATAATTTTTAGATGTCATTTCGGTGAAAATATTCTTGGCGGTATCGCTATTCAAATATAAATTATGGGTATTAAGAGGATCATTATTTAAAGCAGAATGAAAAAAATTCCAATTTACATTGATAGCAGCATGATTTGCATAATTATGATTGCTAAAATAAACAAACCCCGTATTAAGAGGAGCTATTCCAATACCCCCTCTAATAGGAATGATAAGAAAAAGAATTAGAACTATATTAATAAGAAAGGGATAATAATAGTGAATAGAAAAAAACGAATATTTATTTACCAAATACTGATGCGATCGATAGGCGATGAAAAGGAGTAAAAACAGCAGTGTAATTAAAAACATAAATAAAAAACCTGAAACTGAAGCAAGGGCATCAACGGGATTTTTAAGATATAACAGGGGTGTTGCATCGAATCGGACACCCCAATTAGAGTATAATTCGGCATCGGCAATAATTAGTATTAAAACAAAAAAGCTTATTAAAGCAGTATAAATATTAATGATGGAAACAAAAAAATTGGGTGCAAAAGGATAAAATGTAAGTAAAACTAGTGGAAAAATCAAATAATAAGAAGATATTGAAATATCCATTACCAGACCATAATAGAAGCTAAGTATAATTTCATTAAAAGGTAAAAAAGAGGTTTGGACAAAATTATACAATAGAAAGAACAATCTGCCAAAAATAAAAATCAGCAGATAATATACAAATAATCTGATTACATATAAAAAATAAGCCTTCACCCAAATATAAGAGATAGAAAGGCAAAGAAAAACAAAATTTATGATGAATGCACTAAATATTTGTAGAATTGAAGTCAATTGGTCTAAAAATACTATTGGCTAGGATTTTTAAAGCACCTAAGTTAGCTGCATCATCTGCAATATCTGAAAGTGAAATGCTTGTATTTTTAATCATGTCCATTGAGCTCAAAGACAATAATTCCTGACGAAGCGGAATTAGCAGATAGTCGCCTGCGGCAGTTAATTTACCGCAAATAACAATAGTCTGTGGATTAAGAAGCTGGATAACCATAGCACAGGCATGCGCAAGGTTTTTTGCAAAACGAGCAATAGATCGAACAGCCGCATCATTGCCTTTATGAGCGGCAAGAATCACATCCGAAGCTGAATTAATGTTAGCTTTGGAATTATTATTGATTTCGTTTAGGTACAATTGATAAAGATGATTCAGATTAATAACTGTTTCTAAGCAACCTAATTTGCCGCATTTACAAGGGATAGTATTTGCAGTTAACTTGATATGACCCAATTCGCCAGCAAATCCAGAACTGCCACGATATAATTTTCCATCGAGAATTAAACCTATCCCCAATCCCTGATCTATCCACATAGAAATCAAATTTTTTGAACCACTGTATTGTCCATAATATTTTTCAGCAATGGCAACCGCTTTAGCGTCATTTTCAATCCACACTGGTTCGGGGAAATTAGTAGATAAGAACTCCTTAAGTGAAAACTCTTTGCGTTCAAAATAAGTTAAATTTTCAGAATTGAAATGATTTACCAAGCCAGGCATTACAATACAAGTTCCAAGCAATAGAGACTGATCTATATTTAGTGTAATGAGGATTTGTTTTAATGCATCGGCTATCAGAATGAGCGAATTATATGAATCTTGAATGGGCGCATTATTTAAAAACTCAGTATGTATGGCTTGGTTATGAAAGTTATAGACTATTATTTTAGTGCCTGCTAAGTCAATGAAAATGGTAATAAAATAGCCGGCATCGGCTTTTACAGAATACAAATTAGGTTTTCTGCCTGCATTAGCATGGGCTGGACCCATATTGAGTACAATACCATCACTTGACAGGGTATTTAAAACGCTCATGGCAGTAGGAAAAGTTAGTCCCATGCAAGAAGCCAAGTCAGTAGCTGACATGGGTCCATTTTGATATAATTTCTGAACCATATCCACTCTATAGCCTAATTGCTTTTTTTTTGCAACAGAATATTCCTTTCCATCAGGATCTTGAAATATTTTTTTCATTTTTATACCCATAATGATTCACTTACAAAAATAATGTACTATTTTTATAAAGTGTGAAAATAAACCATATTTTTAAATTATTTTCATTAATTATTAAAATATTTTAAAATACTGTATTATATTTGCATAACAAAAGAAATAAAATTAACTAAACTATGATACAATACAACACGAGTAGTAAAGTAGAAGAGTACTTCAGAGAGAGCGACCTCTATTCTTTTGGCAATGAGACCTTCAGAAAAATACCTGTAATTAGTGTAGATAATTATGTAATTCTTGGTCAAATGACTGCGCTAAGGTTTCTAGAATGGGTTTGCAAGAATCCAGGTGGTGTTATTGCCTTACCAACAGGTAAAACGCCTGAATTTTTTATAAAATGGGTACAACATTACTTGGCCCATTGGGAAAAAGAAACACAAAATGGCTTATTGGGAAAACTGGGATTTGATTC
>JAIFLP010000164.1 GCA_020049015.1 Bacteroidota bacterium
TCCTTCTATCGAAAATACCAACGGATACATTTTACACACCGTAAAATCAGGCGATACCTTATGGAATATTGCGCAATTATATCCAGGTACTTCTGCGGATGATATCATGAAACTCAACAATATGAGTTCATATGATAAAATCCAGCCTGGGCAAAAATTAAAAATTCAGAAAGCTAACTAAAAAGTGTGAAGCCGGGAAAAACATTCCTATTCCTTTTCTTGGTAGCATTGGTGCTGCTCATAATCGCTTTTCTCTTTCCCGAAAAAGGCATTTATGTGAGTGATGATTTGAAATTGCATTTTCTGAATCCTAACAAACTGATTTATACTGATTCTAGTAAAACTCCTAACATTTCAAATATTGTAGAAATTACAGCATCGCTGCAAGATACAATTTCAAAAGAAGAATTACCTGTTGCTGACAGTTTAGATATAAAAACAGATACAACTGAATTTATTCCTCAACCCGATAAAACCTTTAATCCCAAAAAAGTTGTTCGTGCCCTGGAATTTCCCAGCACAAATGATACTATTCTATATCCCTTTTTCAGAGAATTATATTATGCCAAATCGCATCACAAACTAATAAGAGTGCTTCATTACGGCGATTCTCAAATAGAAAGCGACCGTATTACTTCGTACATTAGAAACCGATTGCAAAAAGAATTTGGCGGTGGCGGTCCCGGACTACAACCTCCCCTACCCCAATATGGTAAAAAAAATACCATCCGCCATCAAATTACTGGCAATTGGAAAGCATATTCTATCTATGGGCGACAAGAACGTTATTATAACAATCGATATGGTTTGATGGCTTATATGGCAAAATTCACACAACAAGACAAATCAATTTTACCTGGAATAGTATTTGAAAGATCAAAAAAATCATATACAACGGTAAAAAAATATAATCAAATTCAAATACTTTTTGGGTTTAACAGCAGCCCATTTACTTTAGAAATTTACGCTAACGACAGCCTACTCCATTCTGAAATAATTGAAGAAACTTTTCACCCTCAACTATTATCCAAAAGTATTCCGAATGATAGCAAAAAAATTAGTATTCAATATAAAGGCGAAAGCAGTCCAGAATTATACGGTTACACATTAGATGAAAATTCTGGTATAGCTATGGATAATATACCTATGCGGGGCAGTTCCGGAACTGAATTTTCCAAAATAAACAAAGAAATATTAGAATACTACTTTAAAAAAATGCAGGTTAAGCTTATACTTCTCGAATTTGGTGGAAATGTAGCGCCAACCCAAGCAAAAGACTATTCTTTCTACGGCAATCAATTTAAAAAACAGCTTCGGATATTTAAAGAAATTGCACCAGATGTACCAGTAATTGTTATTGGAATAGCTGATATGTCTATTAAAGAAGGCGATAGTTATGTTTCCTTTCCCAATGTTGAAAAAATTAGAGATGAAATGAAAAAAGCCTGTTTGGATAATCATTATGTTTACTGGGATTTATATGAAGCCATGGGTGGTGCCAACTCAATGCCCCAGTGGGTAAATGCAAAACCTTCGTTGGCAGCAAAAGATTATATTCATTTTAGTTCATTAGGTGCCAACGTTGTTGCTGAAATGTTTTACAATGCACTTTATAAAGAATATAATCAATTCTATTACGCTAAAATAAACTCGAAAGAATGACGGATCTCATTCAAAATTGGTTAAGCCATTCAAGCGATATTATAAGAGCTTTGTTCTTATACAATCCGGATGCGCCACTATTTTTTACCCGCTTGTATTTTTGGGGATTCTTTATTCTTGTTTTTGGCTTTTACTCTGCAATATATAAGTTTACATCAGCCCGTAACTTCTATTTGTTTATTGTAAGTATTTTCTTTTATTATAAAACAAGCGGCTTGTTTTTCCTGCTCTTGCTCTTTACTACACTTGCTTGTTACTTCTTTGGTTTTAAAATTCACAAAAGCCAAAGCCAATGGAAACGAAAAACGTACTTATTTTTAGCTGTTTTTATTAATTTAACCATCTTAGCATACTTTAAATATACCTATTTATTGGTAGATGGAATAAACGCGATTTTAGGTACCCAAATTAAGGTTGTTGATGTGCTGGGTGAATTGGGTAATTTTATGTTTGATGCTTCCTTCAACATATCACATATTGTACTTCCTGCAGGGATTTCATTTTATACTTTTCAAGCCATTAGCTATGTTGTTGATGTGTATAAAAACAAATTAGATCCTGTTAAAAAATTCTCAGATTTTGGATTCTATGTTTCCTTCTTTCCCCAATTAGTTGCAGGTCCTATAGTGCGGGCTTCAGAATTCATTCCGCAAATGTATAAACCCTATGCTTTATCAAAAGCTGAATTTGGATATGCAATCTTTTTAATACTTAATGGACTCATTAAAAAAATTGTAGTAGCCGATTATTTAGCTACAAATTTTATCGATAGGGTATTTGAAAACCCAGCATTATACACGTCGCTTGAAAATATACTCGCTACTTTTGCCTATTCTTTACAAGTGTATTGCGATTTTTCAGGCTATACCGATATAGCGATAGGGACTGCTTTGGTATTTGGATTTAAAATACCTACCAACTTTAACTCACCTTACAAAGCCTTAAATGTAGGCGATTTTTGGAAACGATGGCATATTTCCCTTTCTAATTGGCTCAAAGATTATTTGTATATTCCTTTGGGAGGAAATAAGAAAGGTGTATTCCGTACCGAAATCAACCTAATGCTTACCATGTTGCTGGGAGGCTTATGGCATGGAGCAGATATTAAATTTATTATTTGGGGAGGATTAAACGGTTTGGGCATTATAACATATAAATACTGGAGAAAAATTAGTCCGTACGAGAATAGTAAATGGTTGATCGCCCATTTTTGGAAAATATTTTTCACCTTTTCCTTCATCTCCTTTACAAGGATATTCTTCAGGGCTGAGAGTATTGAAAGCGCTACTGAAATGCTCATTCAAATGGGAAAATATACCCGCATAGAACTCATTCCTGAAATAATTATGAGTTATGCGCTCATTTTATCTATTATGATTTTTGGCTTTATCATCCATTGGTTACCTTCCCGCACCAAAGAAATTTATAGGGGATGGTTTATTCAAATGCCCCTATGGTTGAAATTTATTGTTGTAATAATTACTGTATTTTGCATCTATCAAGCTTACTCTTCAAAAATGCAGGCATTTATTTATTTTCAGTTTTAAAATTGGTTTTTTTAAGAATAGCTTTTAAAATATTCGGAGAGATTTCTTAACAATAAGAAAAATTCAAAAAAGTTACAACTACTACTTTTGATAAGAGTTGTAAAGCTCAATAAAGCACTGTCTGCCAAATGTTTTATACGCGTTAGCAATAGTTTTTTATTTTCCTTTCATCAGTATTCTTGTCTTACTAAAAAGTAAATTTAATTCTTCTTTCTCAATAAACCCAACTTGTTTTGCAATCTCAAGAGTTTTATTGAAATTTCGTCTTGATACTATGAAATCAGGCTCCATTATTAACAATTTCCCATTTGGATTTAACAACTCAAACATTTCTTTGAAAAAAGATTCTTTGTCAGGAATTTCATGAACAACGTAAACCGCAATAGCAAAATCAAGTAAAGTAGGAAAATTCAGTTTTTCATTTCCAACATGAATCTTAGTAATGTTTGAAATGCTTAATGATGCTATTTTAATTTCCAATTTATCAAGCATTTCTTTTTGTATGTCAACCGAATATACTTTTCCCTTATTACCAACCATTTTTGAAAGTGGTATTGAGAAAAATCCATTTCCACAACCATAATCTAAGACTGTCATTCCTTTAGTTACAAAAGGTGTTAGAACTATAATTGGATTTTGAAGCAATCTTCTGATTTTACTATCTAATGTATCAGCTTTCTGGGCAGAGAATAAATGTGTTTGCTCTAATTTCATTGAATCTCATTTACTTTTTTAAGTGCAAAAGAAGGTGCTATTCTTGAAATCAAATATAGAATTTTTGCACCTCCAACTTTAATTTCTGACTTCCCTTTTTCAATACCATTTATCATTTCAGATACTGCTTTGTCTGTACCAATCGCTATTTTAGGAGGTGTTCCTTTATGCCACGGAGTATCAACTGCTGGAAACATAACCTCAATTACTTTGGTATTCTCATATTTTAAACGAATTCTTAGGGTTTGAGTAAATGAATGCAAAGCAGATTTTGATGAATTGTAGAATGGATAAATAAATCTTGGTGCGTAAATTAATCCAGTTGTAATATTTATTATTGCAGAAGATTCATTTGATCTGATTGTTGAATAAAGTAGTTTGATCAAACGAATTGGTGCTATAAGATTTGTTTGATACTCGTTTTCGGCAAGTTCAATTGCTTTTTCATCATTGATAAAGTCAATTTTATTGACAATTGCTGCATTATTTATAAGAATATTTAAGTCGGAGTGGTTTGTTCGGATTTTCTGAGCAAAATCATAACATTCCTGACTGTCAGAAAGGTCGCATTGATATGTAATTAATTGTGGCAACATTTTTTTTGCTGCTACTAGCTTTTCGTTCGATTTGCCACAAATGATAACTTTATTCCCTTTTTGACTTAAAACTTTACTTAATTCGAGTCCAATGCCTGAACTACCACCTGTAATTAATACGGTACTGTTTTTGAGTTTCATAATGATACATTTTTTAGTTTAACAATACTTCAAAATTACATCATCATAATTCGGTGTGCATTGACCTAAGTCAAAAAATGATTTTTTTTCGAATTCGGCTTAATGTTTCAGGCTTTATACCTAAATAAGAAGCGATAATACCCTGTTTAACTCTTTGTTCCATTCCTGGGAATTCTGCAAGAAAGTTCTTATATCTCGTCTCAGCATCAAGTAACAACAAGTCACGTTCTCGTTTTTCTTTTGTTATGTATCCCTTTTCAAGAAATTTCATCAGAAATTTAACCCAAAAAATATCATTCTCTTTTAATTGGTTAAAGTCTGACCAAGTAAACTCTAACAAACGAGAATTTTCTAAAGCTTCAATTGAAAAGTAAGAAGGTTTGTTTAATACCATTGCTGAATATGAACTAATAAAAATATTTTCAGATAGAATTGCTTTTGTAAATTCATCTCCGTTATCATTGATATACACATAACGAAATAATCCTTCAAATACAAATGCTATTTTTGTTGGGGTTTCTCCTGCCTTAATAAAATAATCCGAATACATAATTGACTTTTCCTTTCCTATTAAAAGTAATTCGTCGATACGTTTATCAGGAAGTATGTTTTTTAGTTGCTCGGTCATTTTTTTAAAGCTTTTTGATATCTATCAAGTAAATCAACATTATCTATTGACCCGTGATGATGAATTTGACACCATTGATTATCGGTCTCCGAAAATCCAAAAAATCATGTTGTTCTGATTTGTAAATCAATTAGATTTCTGGCATTTATTCCAAATTTTTTATAAAGTTTATCTATTTTCATATTTATCCGAACTTACTTTCTTAAACTGTCAATCATGGTTTTAACCCCGTTACTTGGCGAAGTTGCAAAAATGCCAAATCTTTTTTCAAATTTGGTGCTGTCAAAAATATAATCCTGTTCGTATTGATACATCATTTCAGGAAATTCTTTCATTATCGGTATAAATATTCCTAAAATATGTATTAGCCAAGTGGGAACAGCCTGAATTTTAGGCTCAATTTTGATTTCTTTGGCAAATAATTCGATCCATTGTTTTGCGGTTAATTTTTCTTTGGTAGTAGGAACATGCCAAACTTGATTATATGCGTCGGGTGTATTTCCTAAAATAGCAGTTGCTTTTGCTGCATCTGGAGTATATGTATACGTGTGTATTTTATCAATATTGCCCAAAGCCTGAGCACCTTTTCCTTGTAAAAATCTTTGTGCAACCATTTGTTCTAATCCACTATTTTTATTGTCGGGACCATAAAAATCTGCGGCTCTGGCAATAAGTGCAGTAAGATTTTTTTTCTCAATTTCAGAAATTATCATATCCTGCAATTGTTTTCTTATTTCTCCTTTCTTACTGGTAGGCAAAATTTCTGCATTTTCAGTCATAAACGGAATTGACGATTTTGCATACATATACACATTGTCGAAAAACACTAATTTTGCATTATGCTTTTTACATGCATCAATCACTGTTTGTAAAAAAGGCATCCAAACTTTTTGCCAAACTTTGGTATTATACTCAAAACCAATTGTAACATAAACTATCTCGCTTCCTTCAATCGCTTTGTTAATCTGGCTAAAATCATTCACGTCGCAAGGAAATAATTCATCTGTGTCGTTTACTTTTTTCGGATTTCTACTAACCAACCGAATTTTATTGGTATAATTTTTTAGCTCTTTCGCTAATGGAATTCCAATTGCTCCGCCTGAACCTAATATTGTTTGCATATCTTTTAGTTTATTGTTATCATGTTTGAATGTTTTGACTTACCCCTAACGCTAACGAACAAGAGTATCCGCCGTTTGCCCATTTATGGAGGTTTCCCGCCCTATGTTGGATGCCTTCTTTGAAGAAGTACTCGAATTTGTTGTCATTTTACTTTTTTTAAGTTATTATTAGAATTTTACTAAAAATGATTGAGCCTTCTGAAATAGGACATCAATCAAAGTTTTTATTTTTTGAGCTTGACCATTAACGGTGGCAGAGTATCCAAAAAATTGATTGCGGAGAACATCACTATAAACCGGCACAAAATTTTATATATATAATAATGCTCGAAAACTGCTAAAACTCTTGTTGTGTATTGGTGCTGATACATACCATTTTTTATTTCTGTCCGAGTAAAACTATTAAATTATTATTTAATTCTGTTGTCTTGTTACCAAGTAAAGAGAAAAATTCTTTGTCAAATTTTTCAACTGCAACAACTGCCATTTTGATAATTTTCACTCCTTCTTTAGTTAGTTCAACTGTCTTAGCTCTTGTGTCTGTTAGGTGCTCTTTTCTTTGAAGAAATCCTTTTTGTTGTAAAGTTCTTAAAACTGTTGAAGTTGTCATTGGGTCAATCTTTGTATGATTTGATAAGACAA
>JAIFLP010000123.1 GCA_020049015.1 Bacteroidota bacterium
ATGTTAATTTACGTAGCAATCAAATTGGTTGGGTTGGAGCATATGGCACTGGAGCTACAAGTGGCTTGAAAAACATTAATTTTGCTATAGGTTATAATAGAAATGGCGATTATAGCAATGATTTCAGAATTAAAGGTATTAATCCAGAGCATTCTATAGGTGATTATTTTAATGATAATATAGGAAGTGATGATCCAGAGCGATTGGATTCATATTATGAAAGATTAGCATTTGATACCTACATTATTGATACGGTCTCTTATGGTAATTATATTGTAAATACACCTCCGGGAGATTTAGACCAAGTTGAAACACGTAGTATTAAAGGCGGTAAGAAAGAATGGTTTGCGGCGATAGGGTTTAATATTTCCGATAAATTATATTTTGGATTTAATTTGGGAATGGAGAAATTGGATTATGAAATGAGTTCCATATTTAAGGAGATGAATCGCAACAATGGATCATTTGTTGATTTAACATTTTCCAAAAGTTTATGGATAAATGGATCTGGATTTAAGTCTTCCCTAGGTGTAATAGGAAAACCTATTGAGGAATTACGCATAGGAATGTCGCTTCAATTACCCACTTTCTATCGTTTTACAGAAGAGTTAATGACCAGTATGACCTCTAATTATGTTACGGAAGTTGTTAAACCGACGGATATAAATGGTAGGTACTTACCCAGACGCGAGTATAATTATAGTTTTATTACACCGGTTAAATTATCAGTAGGCGTAGCAGGTATCATTGAAAAGATGGCAATACTTTCCATTGATTATGATATATTAAATTATGAGATAATGAAATTTTATGGCGGAGATAATGATTATTCTAATGTTAATGAAGAAATCCGAGAGATTACAAGAATTTCATCTAATGTAAGAGTTGGAGCAGAAGTGCGTTTTGATGAACTTTATTTGCGCGGGGGAGCCAATTTTATACAGTCGCCATACAAAGAAAAGATTGGCGATCTGGCTGTTGATAATCTCCATTATAATACTTTCTCATCTGCCTATTCTGGTGGATTTGGTTATCGCTCCGATGATTTTTTTATAGATCTAACATGTATTTATTCGCTTTCAAGGGAGTATGATCATTTGTATAATCTTTCATCTAATTACATGTCAGCTAATAGCTTGCAGAATTACCCTGTAGAATTAAATCAGATGAATTTTAGATTTATTACAACTATAGGATTTCGTTTTTAATTTTTTTTTGGGAATTGTTTGTGTTTGGCGGGGAAGTTTTTGCTTCTCCGCTTTTTTTCGTTAGAATAGATTAGATTTGCAATAAAATATTTTTTCATGGCATCAAAGCAGCATGTACTCAATTACGCAAATTTTCGTTTGTTTTTAATTTACCGTTTTTTTATGACCTGCGCCACCCTCATGATGTCGGTTGTGGTTGGTTGGCAGGTGTATAGCCTAACTAAAGATGTTTTAGCTTTGGGTTTAATTGGCCTTGTAGAGGTGATTCCACAGGTTAGTGTAGCACTATTCGCAGGTCATTATGTGGATGTCTTGAATAGGAAAAAAATTGTACTGTTTACCACTTTGCTGCTTTTAGTAGGATCGGCATTTCTCTATTTTTATAGTGTCCCCGAGTATAATATGTATAGTATTTTTGGTATTTTCCCTATTTACGCTACGGTATTTCTTACCGGATTTGTTAGGGGTGTTCTTATGCCTGCTCATGTTGCCTTGTTAGGAGAAATGGTTCCACGTGATTTGTTAACACAAGCAGCAACATGGAATAGTGCTAATTGGCATATTGCGGCAGTGGTTGGACCTGCTTTGGGTGGATTGATTTATGGTTTTTTTAGCCCTGCTATTTCTTATGCAACTGTTTTTGCTGTTTATTTTATAGCTATAGTATGTATTTTTTTTATTAAATACCAGTTTATTCCACCCTTGATTAAAAAGACCGAAGGAATTATAGAAAGTATTCAGGAGGGAATCCGATTTGTTCTTAAAAATCAGGTTTTATGGGGTGCTTTTTCATTAGATATGTTTGCTGTTTTATTTGGTGGGGCGGTAGCTCTTTTGCCGGTTTTTGCTTCGGACATACTTCATGTTGGACCACAAGGCTTAGGTTTCCTTCGCGCTTGTCCGGCCGTTGGTGCAATTATAATGGCCATAATACTTATAATATATCCCCCCGTTCGAAATTCAGGAAAGTTAATGTTTCTAGGCGTGGGTGTTTTTGGATTGAGCATCATTGCTTTTGCCTTATCAAAAAATATTTATCTCTCTGCCTTTATACTTTTAATCAGTGGAGCTGCTGATAATGTTAGTGTGGTAGTTCGTCAAAGTATACTACAATTATTTACCCCCAATGAGATGCGAGGGAGGGTTGCTGCGGTAAACAGTATTTTTATTGGTTCGTCTAATGAATTGGGTGCATTTGAGTCTGGTTTAGCCGCTCGTTTAATGGGGGTTATTCCTAGTGTAATTTTTGGTGGGGGAATGACAATGTTAATTACCCTTTTTGGATTGAAATATGCGCCCAAGCTTCGAAAAATGGAATTGAAGGATTTAATGTAGTTTAAAGGTTTATAGGTTGCTAGGTTGCTAGGTTGCTGAGTTGCTAGGTTACTAGGTTGTTATGAAAAAAGGGGTAAAAGATTTGCCTGTGGCTGAGCGGAGTCGAAGCCATAGGCGATATTAATCTACGATTTTTTTGTAGTCAAAATCATAATGAACATTTTAAGATTCTAATTGTTTGTGATTTAGTTTAAAATTCTTTTTTACAAACTTAAATGAATAATTATGAGAAAAATTCTATTATTAACAGCTTTACTAAGCTATATTTTTATAGGTAGTCTGCATGCGGCAACTGATACCACCACCGTAACTTGCAGCGATCCAAAAGCCATTAATTATGGTAAGCCCGAAGCCTGTAAGTATGACACTACTCAAATTCCTCAGTATTGTGATGATTTAAAGGCCATTAATTTTGGAAAGCCTGAACCATGTAAATATGATACTACGCAAGTTCAGTATTGCGACGATCCCAAAGCAATTAATTTTGGAAAACCAGAAGCCTGTAGGTATGATACCACACAAGTTCCTAAGAATTGTGAAGATCCCAAGGCGATTAATTATGGTAAACCAGAACCTTGTAGGTACGATACCACTCAAGTCCCTAAGTATTGTGAAGATCCAAAAGCAATCAATTATGGTAAGCCTGAGCCATGTAAATATGATACCACACAAGCTCAGTATTGCGACGATCCCAAGGCGATCAATTTTGGAAAACCAGAAGCCTGTAGATACGACACTACTCAATTACCTAAGTATTGTGAAGATCCAAAAGCAATTAATTATGGCAAGCCTGAGCCTTGTAAATATGATACCACTCAGGTTCAATACTGCAAAGATCCCAAAGCGATTAATTTTGGTAAGCCAGAAGCATGTATATTCGATACTATTTCAAATTATGTATACGGTTGTACAGATAAGCTGGCATTAAATTTTGATCCGGGAGCACAAATTAACAACGGGACATGTATATATGATACTACTGAAATAAAACGTTGTGAAGATCCGAAGGCTATTAATTTTGGTAAATTAGAAGCCTGTATTTATGAAGGAAATCCTACCATTATTATTGGATGTACGAATATTAAGGCTGTAAATTATAATTCACTTGCTACAATTGATGATGGTTCTTGTAAATTTGAAAATATTATTTGGGGTTGTACTGATATGCGCGCATCGAATTATAATGCAAGTGCCAATAAAAATGATGGTAGTTGTAGATATGAAATCATAATCAAGGGTTGTACAGATAAACGTGCCTCAAATTACAATCCCGATGCTACTTACGAATCAGGTGATTGCAAATATGATGTAACTCTGGTTTATGGATGTACCGACAAAAATGCATTGAATTTTAATCCATATGCAACAATAGAAGATAAATCATGTATTTACCGATTGGTAAGCGATAGCGTAAAAGGATGTACCGATAAAGCGGCTAGAAATTATAATCCGGTTGCATTAATTGACGACGGTTCTTGTGTATATGTAAATATTGGTATATTACCAGGTTGTACAGACCCCAAAGCGGTTAATTATAATCCTAAAGCTACCAATGATGATAAATCATGTGTATACGCTAAACCTATAGATATTGTTATCAAGTCCGATTCGGTGAAAGCTGATTTTGAATTGGGTACCAGTCCGATTGAGGCATGTGCATTGAATACAGAATTGCCAGTTGATAGTGCGAAAATTGATTCATATGAAAAAGTAAATGATAAATTAGTAATTCATTGGATTGTATATCAAAATGGTAATGTATTTAACGTAGCTTCAGAATACAGTCACGGCAATCAGTGGGGTAATGTTCGCTTTTATTTATCAATGATATGTAAATCTGAATTAAAAGCAATCAACCCAAAGTTGAGGGTGTATACCTATTCTGATTATAAAGGAATATTACTCCCAACAGCTACAGACGAAAGTGAACCTATATTATCTTCTGCATTTCCGAATCCTTTTAAAGATTATTTGAATGTAGAATTAGGATCGCTTGTGGCTACGAATGTTTCATTAAGCAGTATTTCCGGAGTTCAAGTTTATCTTACTTCGCAAATTTCAGGAAATAGTTTTCAAATCAATACAGAATTGCTTCCAACAGGAATGTATATTTTGAAATTGGTTTATGAAAATGGTTCTGTGAAACATATAGTAGTATCAAAACAGGATTAATTTATTTTGAGGCTGTGTTAAAGTGAGGTCACTTAGTGACCTCACTTTAACACAGCCTCATTTTTTTTTATTATATGAAGCATATTTTTATAATAACATTCTTAGTTTTTAATTTTTCTATCCGAGCACAGGATATAGAGATAAAGATATTTACCCAAAAAGGATGCGGGAATTGTGCTTATGTTAAGAAATTTCTTCAAGAGAGAAATATTAATTATCAGGAATTTGATTTAGCAGATAGATCTGTTGCTGAAAGCATGATGGTTTTGATTAGAACACTTCAATATAAAGGTGATATTATACTTCCGGTAATAGTTTTTAAAGGCGAAATGCTGCATCCAGCAATGAAGTTGAATGATACCATACGGATTGTAGATCTTAATGCAGCCTTGCGTTTTATTACAGTAAAGGATCAAGTACAAGATAGTAAGTTATACCAGATTAATGAAAAGGTAGTTGATTCAAATACTGAATGTTCATATACTTATCAGAATACACAAAAGGCTTATTACGTAATTTCAAAGCATTTTCAGCAATCGGAAGAAGCCATAAAAGAATTAGGAAAATTGAATCAAGCAGAATATTTGAACGCAATGGTTTTGTTTGATAAAGGTATTTTTAAGTTGGCTATTGAAAGATTTAGTAATGAAGTTGACGCAAAAGCATATGTAAATATGAAACTGACCGAATTTCCTGTTTTGTACGTATTGCAATTTTAAATCATAAGTAAATGTTGTAAATTTTTTGTACATTTGCAGTCGAATTAAAATATAGTACATTGAATTTTAAGGACTTACATTTACACCCATCTATTATTGAAAGCATTGACTCGATGGGTTTTGAAAAAGCGACACCGGTTCAGGAGCAAACAATACCGGCGATATTATCAGGAAAAGATTTGATAGCATCAGCGCAAACCGGAACCGGAAAAACAGCGGCATTTCTGCTGCCTGTGATACATAAAATATTAAACTCTTCGCATAAAGACAAAATAAAAGCACTGGTAATTGTACCCACCAGGGAATTGGCTATACAGATAAGTCAGCAAATGGAAGGATTTGCTTATTTTGCTAATGTAAGCTCTATTGCAGTTTATGGAGGAGGAGATGGTGATTTATTCTCACGAGAGAAAAAAGCTCTTATTGAAGGAGCAGATATAGTAATTTGTACGCCTGGGAGGATGATCTCACATTTAAATTTGAATTATGTTAATTTTGGGATGGTAGAGACCCTAATACTTGATGAAGCCGATAGAATGTTGGATATGGGATTTAATGAAGATATTATGAAAATAATTTCTCATTTGCCCAATAATCGCCAATCATTATTATTTTCGGCTACTATGCCACCTAGGATCAGAGAGCTTGCCAGAAAAATTTTATATAAACCTTTAGAAATTAGTATTTCTATAAGCAGACCACCTGAAAATATTAAGCAAGGAGCTTATGTAGTATACGATGCCCAAAAGATAAATATGGTAGATGAAATTCTTAGTAAGCACAAAGAATTGAGGTCTATTTTGATTTTTTGTTCCACCAAGTTGAGTGTAAAAGAATTGGCTAAAGTATTGAAGCGTAAATCTTTTAAAGCAGAAGAGATTCATTCAGATTTGGACCAGAGCAAACGTGAGAATGTATTAATGGATTTTAAGAGTCGCAAGCTTCAGGTATTGGTGGCCACCGATATATTGTCGCGGGGTATTGACATTGAAGATATAGACATGGTAATCAATTACGATGTACCTGATGATGGAGAAGACTATGTACACAGGATTGGTAGGACAGCACGAGCAGAATCGAAAGGTGAAGCCATAACTCTAATAGGTGAAAAGGATCAAATTAAATTTTCTCGAATAGAAAAACTGATAGACAAGGACATTGATAAATACCCGGTACCTGATTTTATGGGTGAAGTGCCCACATACGACCCCACGCATAAGAGCGTATATCAAGGTTCACATCAAAAAAGAAATTTCAGCAATAAAAAAAAGGGCAAACCCAAAGGCAGCCCTTCTAATTATAATGGTTAATTAATCTTGTCTAGGCCCTTTAGCATCTCGCTGGCGGGCTTGTTTCATTAATTCTTTTTTGAATGCATATTCTGAATCAAAGTATAAGATTGCTTTTGCCGGAGTTAATATGCTGCTAATTTTTTTGTTGTAATCAATTCTAATAGATTGTTCTTCACCTTGAAGTTTAAGAATTTCATTTACCATATCGGAAAGTTCTTTTTCAGTTTTTTTAGAACCGTTAGTTCTATTGTCTCTAATTATATCCCGCATGCTGCACTGAATATCAAAAAGCTTGGTATCCATTTCATTATAAACAGGCCAAAACTTTTCAGCTTCTGCCGGAGAAAGGTTTAGTTTTGTGGTATAAAAAGCTACCTTTTGTGATTTGATTTGTTCTAATCTCTGTGGGTTTCTGCATTGCGACTGCGCATTGAAGGTAAAAGCCAACAACATGAACCCTGCTAAAATCATTTTCAAATTTTTCATAATTTTATTTTTAATTTTTGAATAAATCCTTTAATCTTCTATTATAAAATCTAAGTCGCCACCATACGCAATGATATAATCATCTAATTCAGATTGGTATGTTGAATCAGACTGACTGGTATTTTCGTAGTCATCCCAATCAATCAAATGAAATTGATTGTATAGCATTTCGTCATTATCGATTAACATATCTTCTTTAGTTGAATAATTGCTTGGAATAAGTAGCAAACCGAATCTAATTATTAAAGCGAATATACCAACAAAAAGGGTCAAAGAGAGAGCAGGTTTTAAAATAGTCCAAATATTTGGTATTTCTTCAGGTTTGTTTTCTGAAGTAATTTTCTCCTGCACATTTATTGACATTTTTTCGAAATAGTTAGTAGGAACCGAAAACTTTTCATTTTTTTTCAGTTCATCCAAATGATTCCATATTTGATTTCTGCTTTCCATTATTTTTCTTTCTATGTGTTTGACTATAATAAAACAAAAAGGTTTAATTAGCGGTTAAAATTTTTTCAATTTTATTCATGGCAATATGATATGAAGCCTTTAAAGCGCCTACTGAAGTGCCTAATACGGATGATATTTCTTCATAAGGCATTTCTTCAAAATAACGCATATTAAATACGAGCCGTTGTTTTTCGGGAAGAGTAAGAATGGCTTTTTGTAGTTTTTTTTCAATTTCATTTCCATTGAAATACACATCATCCTCTATGGATTTCGATAATTCTTTTTCTACAGACAAAATGGGAATAAACAGGAGGGTTTTCTTCCGTTTTAAAAAGCTAATAGACTCATTGGTTGCAATGCGATATAACCAGGTTTTTAAAGAAGATTCGCCCCTAAATTTTTCCAAGTGATGCCATACTTTTATCCATGTGTTTTGTAATACATCATCAGTATCTTCATGAATAATTAGTATTCTTCGTATATGGAAATAGAGCATTTCCCTGTATTTTAACATCAGGTTATTAAAAGCATAATGCTTAGTACTTTCAATTTTAAAAGCTTGAAGCAGCTCGTTTTCGTCGTTTATTGACATAGTATTCTATTAATCCAATTCTATTGCTAAGGTGGTACCAGACGCTATTTCAAATCGTCGGCTAAGGGTGTAAATACTTTCTTTTGCGCCCTGAGAGCGAAATACTACTATATAACTACCAGGCTGAAGAATTACTGATTCATTTTTCTCTTGAGGTTTTAAATTATAAACCCATTCTTGCATGTTATTTCTTACTATATAAAGGCTACCATAACCAGAATACGAAGATAGAAAATTTGCAATTCCGGGGCGGGGTATTTCCACCACGGTAGTATGATTTTGTTTGATATTTACACCCTCTATATAAATTCTTGGAATAATGGGTATTTCAATATCATAATTACCGGTTAACAAGCGTTCGGTTAGTTCTACTTTATGATAATATAAAGTTTCCATTTTACCTGCTTTTCTAACAATACAGCTTACATCATTATAAAGAGTGGTTCCAGGAGTTTTTATATGAAGGGTTCCTTGAGGGCAATCAATGGCTACAATATTATGTATACCCGGTTGAAGAACGATATTCTTTTTTTCAACGGGAGGGATGGTATTTACAACCAGGTGATAATTTAATAAATGATCGATGTTTAATGTATCTGGAACCCCACGGTGATTCATCGTATGAACTAGATTATATTTTGCCTTACCAGAAAGTTCATCATAAAAGGTCATGTTTACATTACTGATACTTGGTTTTGCCTGTTCATCCATTAAATTAACTTGAACGGTTGTAGAATTCATTATTTGGTTAATAACTACCCCCAACATATCGTTGAACGATGCTTCATTTTTTGCATCTAAGTATTGTCCGAGACACTCAAATGATTTTTTGAACTCCTCGTCAATTCCAATACCAATAATAAAAGGTTTAAGGATGATGCCTTGTTTTTGCAAGTCCTGTGATACTGCGCAGGGGTCGCCGTCACAAGCTTCAACACCATCGGTTATAAGAATGATAACGTTGCGGCAATTGTTACAAGGAGGAAAATCTTTAGCAGCAGATTGCAATGATTTGGCGATGGGAGTGGTGCCTTTAGGGGTAAGATTTCGAAGTTTTTGACGCATCAGCGATGGAGCATTGGGGCCAAAAGCAACTTCTAATCGTGTATCGTTGCAATCTTGTGGTTTAACGGGGCTTTGATGACCATAAATTCTCAATGCCATCATTACATTAGGAACTTTTTGCAAGCTATCAACAAAAGAGATCATTGTTTTTTTAGCCGCATCAATTTTAATATCTTTTTCCCATTTACCGTACATACTGTATGAAGCATCGAAGACAAAAAGGATGCGGGTAATGGTAACTTCTTTTTCTTTTTTCTTAGGATTGTCCTTTAACTGACCATATTGATTTACAAATAGGGTCAAGAAAGCTAATGTAAGCAGGAACTTTTGTATCATATACCTGATTGAATATATAAATCAGGGTAAAGATAATAAAAATCTTTAACTACAACCTCCTTTTGCTTTTTTTGCCGATTTTAATACCGGAGTATTGACATTTTTTAAGGATTTAACCATGTTGTTCATTTCCCGGGCTGCTTTTTCTCTAAAGCGATAGGTGTCTTTATCTTCTTTTACAGATAGGGCGCTTGGCTTGGATAAATTAAAAAACATGTTATAAAAAGTAAGGGTCGATTCTTTGAGGATATAATTATCTGATTTGCCCATATATTTAGCCTTTAGGCAAGCCTTTTTTGCAACGGTATCATTATCGGCGTAGAAAATATTTCGTTTGTGGGTTTGGGTAAAATACGATCTAAATTCGCTATTTAGTAAATCATTTAAAGGGATATTTATCGCCATAGGGATATGCCATTTATTAAAAGAAGCGCTATCGCGTACATCGATTACATTGATATTATAATGGCTGTTTACTATTTCTGAAGCCAGTTTATCGGCAGTTATTTCTCTGAATTTACATTTCTTTTGGCGTTCGGCTTCGGAAATTCGTTTGAGAATTAATTCTTCGCGGTTTGGACTAAGGCTGGTTATTACAATAACAATAATGGCGAGAGAAGGTAAAATGCTATTTTTTATTATCAATGATTTTGAATATTGGGTAATACGTCCATTTATTTTGTTTTCAATGCGGGTAGTTACAAAAAATGCTGCAAAAGCCATCATGCTCATTAGGAAAGCAAATAGTTGCGGGCTTAGACCTAAGAATTCGTTGATGCGAACGGGACCCCATGCTTCCGCTTTATAAATACCCTCTAACAGAGGATAAGCTTCAGTAAAGACCAGGATACCTAATAGAGAACCGAAGATAAAAGCCATAGCATCAAGTTTTCCAATTGCCGCTGCGCAAACGCTGGTTCCCGGACAAAATCCGCCAATAATAAAACCCGCACCCATTATTAATCCGCCTACAATGGCCGACCATAGAAAAGTGGGATTGATATAAATAAGTTGTAAATCGAGCCAACCTAAATGACCTAAAACCATAATGCCAATCATGGCTGTAACGCCAGCAGTAAAAAAAACTTTTAAAACGGTAAAGTCGTAACCGTAGAATAAGCCTACCAATTTTTTTGTAGACGAAAATCCGGCTTGCTCCAGAATGAATCCAAACGCTATGCCAATAAGCAGTGCAATGATAAAATTAAAATCTTCTGAAATGATATCGGGAACTAAAGGTGCCATATATTTTTATTTTAACCAAAGTTTTCTGAAAAAATAAGCCAATCCGTATGCTGAACCAAAAATAGCAAACATAGTAATTATGCCGCCTAAGGACATAACACCCATACCGCTCAGGGCCGAACCGCTGGTACAACCCCTACCTAACTGGGAACCAAAACCAAATAGCATACCGCCTGCTATAGCGGTAAGTATACGGGTTAAATTATTTACCCGCACCCCTCGTTCTAACTTAAAAGCAACCCTTTCGGCAAGAATACCGGAAAGCAGGGCTCCAATGATAACACCCACAACTTCAAATACCAACCAATTTTTTAAAGGGCCGTCAGGATTTTCAGCTTTGTATTCTTTGTAAAATTTTGCTTGTTCGTGGTGTTGAGGAAATGCTTCTTGAACTGAAGCTACAACAACACTCTTCATTGCACCGCTTGCACCAAGACCTCTACCAGTTATGTATACAGTAATGATTAGCAGAAAACCTAAAAATAATCCAGCAATGTATGGATTCATGTATGTTTTTGACATTTTTTCCATTATTCGTTGTGTTTTTCTTCTATAATATTATTACGCTCATTTTTTTCTGATTCATCTTCTTCATAACCAGTAATCATTGATTTAATATTGGACGTTAAAGTTTTTCCGGTGGTAGTCATGTATACATGTACTATAAGGAATGCCATTAGCAGAAAACCGCCTAAAGTATGCCATGAAGCAATAGATTCTAAATTCATATCACTAATAATAACATTATCATTAGCATCAATTGTTTTATGAAACATATACAATATGCCGGAGATTATAGTAATTGGAATCAGGATCAATTTAAAACTAAGATAAATAATTCTTTGTAAGGGGTTTAATTTGCTTAATTCAGTTCTATTGGTAGGATGTTGTTCCCCTTTAAACATGCCAGAAGTATAGAATAAAATTTGTTCTTTTAGTTTTTTAGTTGTTGGAACGTATTGTTTCCATTCGCCGGTAGTAATATGCCAAAAAATAGCAAAAACAATGAGGATTATTAGTGCATAGCTGGCATATCTATGGAACATTACAGAAGCCTCGTAACCAAAAATATAATAAGAGCCATGAACTTCGAAACCGGTAATTGCAAGAAATATGATCAATATGGCTTGTGACCAGTGCCAAAATCTCTCAAAATTTTTATAGATATATATTTTTCCCATATAAAGAATGTGTGATTTTTTAATCAATTATTTCACTTTCGATTTTATTTTTTTTGTATGCATGAAACATTCTGGCAGCAGCATGAATAACAACACCAGCAATTGAAAAGAAAAGTAGAAAAGAACCTGCAAAATCGAGGTTTTTATTTCTATCTCTTCCCGGAAGGTAAAACCCCGCAAGGTTTTGCAGTCGACCGTTTTCACGAGTATGGCATTCTGCGCATCCAACGCTTTCTTCTTTTTTACTTACCATGTGATTAATGGGCCAATACATTTCTGTTTCAATAAAACCATATTCGCCGCTATATTCAAGACCCAAGCTTTTCATGCCTGCCGCTGAAGCCTTATTCCAATCGAAATCCATCCAATAGGCGCTGTCGCCTTTTTGAGCCGACCATAACTTTGGCTGTATCAAGCGCATTAATTTTTTGTCGTAAATTTGATCGCCTCTGTGAATCTTAACGGGAATTATCTTTGATTGCTTTTCATCATGACTACCAAATAAACGATTCAATATTACAGGAACTTCCTTAATACTGTCTCCGAGCAAATAGTGATCGGCAGTTCCATTGAACCACATATATTCGGGCTGTATATTTCTTTCCCAAGTGAAACTACCTTTTTGCGACATATAAGTATGATTACCCAGAGAATCTTCGGTGTGAATAGCTTGTCCGTTTTCAAGCTTACCTGAAGTACTCCATTTCCACGCTGTTTTAGTTGCATTTATTTTTGAATAGTGTGGTATATGGCATGCTTGACAGGACACTTTAGCTGTATGACCATTTATTAAATTTTCGAAATGCGGGGTGTTTCCATGGCAGCTTTCGCAGGTAGATCTATTGTAATTGTCTGATGATACAGAATATAGCTTGCCCTTCATTTGGTGGTTTTCAGCAGTATGGCAGGCAACACATTCCATATCCATACCATTGGCAGCCATGTGTACATCGGTTTCTCTGCTGCAATCGAGCAATGCATCTTCCAGATCGCCATGTTTAACGTTATTACCACCACCACCATAGAAATGACAGGAACCACAATTCATTTTTTTTGGATTACCAACGCTTTGAGCAACTTTACCTAGGTTTACATTTCTATCAGGATAGCCGGCCATTGCGGAACCTTTAAGATATTCCTCACTATTATCATGGCAAACCATACAATCTACATTTCTTGCGTTATCAAAATCAAAGTGATCATTATTCATACCAAAACCTATATGGCACACAGCACATACTTGTTCATTGGTATTGGAACCAATGCAATAATTATTAATAACATTTCGTTTGCCTGATCTTGCAATACCTCTGCCTTCTATATAACTCAAACGTTCCCAATTCCAATGTGAACTATTCATTATTTCTTTATGACGTTGGTTGTGACATGCAATGCAGGCTTCTGTAACTTCTTGAGGCGATTTAAACTCTCGTTGGAGTTCCTTTAATTGGCTATGGTCAATGCCCGAGATAGGTTTTACGGCATATTTTTGTTTAAGTTTTTCCAAATGAAGATTTATGGGTTTTGGCTGGTATAAGAAGCTGGCTAACCATAAACCTATTATGATACAGAATAAAATGAGGGTAAAGTTCTTTGTCATTGTGCCACAAAATTTGTTAAATTTACGTTGAATAGAATAAATATGTTTAATTTTTTACAGTTTTTTTACTTCTAAACATGATATTTAGAATTAATGTAAATAAATTTTCTTTTTACGCTTGGCTTTTATATTTTTGTATCAAAACCAAAATTAGAGCATGACGCAATATTCTGAGAACCCTGAACTTCATTTAGCATATGAATACGTAAGAAATACCGGCAAGAATATTTTTTTGACAGGTAAAGCGGGAACTGGTAAAACAACCTTTCTGCACCGTTTGAAATCAGAGTCGCCTAAGAGGATGATTGTGGTTGCACCTACGGGAGTAGCCGCCATAAATGCTAGAGGGGTTACCATTCATTCTTTTTTTCAGCTGTCTTTTGCTCCATTTATCCCATCGTCAGATGATGATCCTTTCCGATATGCAGTAAAGGGTAGTGTAACGGCTTTGAAGAACTTCAATAAAGAAAAAATAAACATCATTAAAGGATTGGATTTATTGGTTATTGATGAAATAAGTATGGTTAGGGCTGATTTGCTTGATGCAGTTGATGCAGTGTTGAGGCGTTACCGTGATAAATCACTTCCTTTTGGAGGAACTCAGTTATTATTAATTGGAGATATGAACCAATTGCCCCCTGTGGTAACAAATGATGACTGGACTATTTTAAAAGACCATTATGATACGGCCTATTTCTTTGGAAGCAAAGCCCTTCGAAAATCAGAGTTTATCAGTATTGAATTAAAGCATATTTATCGTCAGTCGGATAAAAAATTTGTACATATTCTGAATAAAATTAGAGAGAATGATATTGATAAGGAAGTTACAGATGCACTAAATGAGCGTTTTATACCAAATTTTGTGCCCGATGCGGGAGATTCATATATTACTCTTACGGCACATAATGGGAGTGCCAGAAATATTAATGATAAAGAATTGAATTTATTGCAGCATCCGGTGCATACATTTCAAGCTTCTATTAGCGATGAATTTCCTGATTATTCATTTCCAACCGATAAAGAGTTGCAATTAAAGGAAGGAGCTCAGGTAATGTTTGTAAGGAATGATTTATCGCGTGAAAAGCTTTATTATAATGGAAAAATTGGCACCATAACCCGCATTGATAATGATGAAATTTTTGTAAAATGCACGGGTGATATGGTTGAAATACCGGTAAAAAGAATTGTATGGGAGAATATTAAGTATCAGGTTCATGCTGAAACAAAAGAAATAGAAGAGTCTGTTGTTGGAACCTTCACACAGTTTCCATTAAAATTGGCATGGGCAATAACCATTCATAAAAGTCAGGGTTTAACATTTGAAAAGATGATGATAGACGCTGCACATTCATTTGCACACGGACAAGTATACGTTGCCTTAAGCAGGTGCAGAACTTTAGAGGGTATTGTTCTTATTTCGCGTTTGGGTAAGAATTCTGTTATTTGTGATACCAATATTAGCAATTTTAATAAACAGATAGCCGATAAACATGTTACAAATAAAGAGCTAGAGAGAGATCGAGCTAAGTATCAGTTAACATTGATGCAAGAGCTATTTAGATTCGACGCGTTTTTATCATCGCTATATCATATTCTGAAAATTTCAAAAGAGAATCAAAGCATTATTACACCTGATGTGTATTTAATTTTTTCAAAAATAAATAATTATCTTAAAGAGCAGGTGCAAGAAGTGGCTGTGAAGTTTCAGCAACAATTGAATTATATTTTTGATCAGCCAGTAGTAGATCACTCAAATTTGAATGACCGCATTAGTAAAGCATCTGTTTGGTTTTTTTCAAAGTTAACAAGTGATTTGGTTTTAGAAGCCAATGCATTGGAATTCCATTGTGATAATAAACTGATTCGAAAAAGTTTATCTGATGCTCTTACACTATTTAGGCAGGAATTGAACGTAAAACTCAAGTGTTTTGACATCTGTAGAAATGGATTAAATATTCAGAAATACCTTATTGTGCGGGCAACTGCACAACTATCTGTTAAGGATGTATTAGAGAAAGAGCAAACAGCAAAAACGAATACTAAAACGGAAACTTCTGCCCATCCCGAATTATTTAATTTGTTGAAAGAATGGCGCACAAAGAAAGCGGAAGAACTTGAATCAAAACCATATCTGATATTGCATCAGAAGGCATTACTCTCGCTTATTAATAAGATGCCATTAAATTTAAATGATTTGAAAAGTATTCATGGAATTGGACTTGTTAAGTCGAAAACATTTGGCGCCGAATTGATATCTATAATTAAGAAGTATGTTGAAGAGAAGAAAATTGATGTAGCTAGTGAAATAAAACAGGATACATCTGAGGTTATCGCAGATGCGACCGTAGAAACTAAAGAAATGTCATATATTTTGTTTCGAAAAGGATTTACCCCGAGTGAAATTGCATTGAATAGAAATTTAAAAGAAGGGACTATACACAGCCATTTGAATTTTTATGTATTGCATGGAGAGATTTTTATTGATGAATTATTAGCGAAGGAGAAAATTAAAATTTTATCGGAATATTATGCAGTAAATCCAATGGAAACTATAAGCAAAGCCAAGCAGGATTTGGGAGATGGAATTAGTTATGACGATATTCGATATTTTATTAATTACCTTAAATATTCACGAACAATGGATACGGTAGCATGAGTAAAAAACTGCATTTTGTAACATTTAATGTTCCCTATCCTCCGGATTACGGCGGTATAATTGATGTTTTTTACAAATTGAAAGAATTGAAAAAGCAAGGCATTGAAGTTATTTTACATCAATTTGTTTATGAACGACCTGCTCACGAAGAGCTAACTAATTATTGCAGTAAGATATATAGTTACGATAGGAAAATAGGAATAGCATCTTTTTTTTCATGGATTCCATTTATTGTTGTTACCCGAAAAAAGAAGGAGCTATTGCAAAACCTTCTAGAAGAAGATGCCGCTATTTTTTTCGAAGGTATTCATACAACAGCTTACATAGATCATCCTCTGCTGCGAAATCGAATTAAGATGGTAAGGGCACATAATATTGAACATAAGTATTATTTTAATTTAGCCCGCTTTGCTCCCTCATGGTCAAAGAAATTGTATTTTTTCTCGGAAGCTATTAAATTGTATTTTTATGAAAAGAAGCTTCGACATGCTCAATATGTATTTCCTATTACTCGCGAGGACAGCATGTATTTTGAGAAGAAGAATTTGCGAGCTGCATATCTTCCGGCATTTCATCCTTTTGAGAATATGCAAACAAAATTGGGTAAAGGAGAATATATATTGCATCATGCCGATTTTTCTGTTGATGCCAATGTAAAAGTATTGTTGATGTTGATACACAAAGTATTTTCAAAATTAGATTATCCTATTAAAATTGCAGGAAAAAAACCTGCTCCATTCATAAAAACACTCATAGATAAATACAAAAATATTGAATTAATTGAAAATCCGAATGAGGAGCAAATGACTTCATTGCTATTGCATTCTCACATCATTATTATACCCGCATTACAGGTGTCGGGATTAAAATTGAAGTTATTGGCTTCATTATATTTAGGACGTTTTTGTATTGTAAATAGCACTATGCTTACAAATACTGAATTACATGATTATTGCGTAGTTAAAAACACGCCTGATGAAATGCTAGAAGGCATTCATATTTGTTTTAAACAATCATTTACTGAAAAGGAATTTGACGAAAGGGAGCGTTATTTACTAAAGAAATTTAATAATAGTTTGAGTATTGAGGGGGTGGTTAGTAAGATTATTAGTTCTTAGTTTTTAGTTCCTAGGTTGCTATGTTGCTATGTTATCGTTGCGAATTATTTTTTACCTCTCCAACCCCCCTGTGATACTTTCGATTGCTGTCATTTCGAAGCAAAACCCCAATAAAAATTAGCGAAAAATATGGTTATGACAGTTCGAACCTAAGGAATATATACAGAAAAGGGGCGATAGCCCTGATATCTCTAGATCACTGGGCTAACGCCCCTTTGATGATATTATTGTATTATTCTACGAAGATTGCGGGGCTACCGCCCCTTTTGCAATTTTATTTCATCTATCTATCAACAATTGTGTATCATCTAAGAGAATTAAAAAACATAACAACATAGAAACCTAGCAACCTAGCAGCCTAGCATCTTATTTAAATTTAGTAAGAAAAATAGAAATAAACTTGTAATTATTTGAAAATGCAGCAATTATATAATTCTGTCATTGGTAACGCAGCGCAGAGAAGTGAGAAATCTCTATAGCTTCTGTAAATTCTGTCATTGTTACCGCAATGCAATGGAGGAAAAATTCTCATAGATGAAAACGATTTAAATGTTCATAATTGTGTTAATTTTCATATATTTGTATGGTTAAAAACTTTTTAATATAGGTGTTTGTGGTTGAAATTCAGAGTCTTGTAAATTTATTAAGCCAAAAGGTTTCTGTTGTAATTGTTACGCATATTAATCCCGATGGTGATGCCATTGGATCTTCGATGGGTTTGTATCATTTTCTGAAGACTAGGATTTCAGACATCAAAGTTATAACGCCCAATGATTATCCAGCTTTTTTGAAGTGGATGGATCCGGATAATCATATTTTGCCTTATGATAAGAATAAAGAAAAGGCCATTGAGATAGTTGAGAAAGCCGATGTGATATTCTGTTTGGATTTTAATGATTTTGTAAGATTAAAAGAATTTGGAAAATATCTTAATAAAGCAAAAGCTAAGCGTGTTTTAATTGATCACCATCCGGAACCAAAGGCTCGGGTTGATTATTCGTTTTCTGATACCAGTGCATCGTCTACCGCTGAGTTGGTTTATAAATTTATAGCAAAGCATTATCCTGGTGAAATAGTTAGTTCATTATCAGCCTCCTGTATTTATTCAGGTATTATGACCGATACGGGTTGTTTTAGCTATAGTTCATCTAATCCAGAAACTTATATTATTTGCTCTGAATTATTGAAGTGCGGGATTAATAAAGACAGTATTTACAATTCTATTTACAATAATTATTCGGAAAAGCGTATGCGATTGATGGGTTATTGTTTGAATGAAAAGATGGTTGTTTTACCAGATAATTGTGCTGCATACATTACTTTAACTAAAGAGGATCAAGAGAATTACTCCTTTGAAATGGGTGATAGCGAAGGTTTTGTTAATTTACCATTTTCCATTAAGAATATTTTATTCACGGCATTATTTATTGAGAAGAAAGACTATGTAAAAATATCTTTTCGATCAAGAGGATCATTTTCAGTGAATGATTTTTCTGCTAAGCATTTTAATGGAGGAGGACATCGCAATGCTGCCGGAGGTGAATCAAATATTAGTTTAGACGATACGATTAAGCGCTTTAATGATTTGCTTCCATTGTATAAAGAGGAGTTAAATATGTTATTAGATAAATAGATGCGGGTAATATTTTATATTTTGTTATTATGCATTTTGGTTTCGTGCAAGCCTACCATTATTGAATCTGATAAAAAAGATACTACTGGAGTTCTGTTACAAAGAGTAAATAAAGTATTGCTTGAAAAAGATGTTGAAATTATAGAGGCCTATGCTTACCGAAGAAATTGGGAACTTGAGGTTAGCGAAACGGGTTTGTTTTATATTTTTAATAGTCAAACAGATTCAATAAAAACGAAGAAAGGTGATAGGGTAAGTTTTAAGTATACTGTTGAGTTGCTTGATGGAACACTCTGTTACAGTTCAGATTCAGATGGTATTAAAACGTTTAAGCTTGGTTACGGGGGTGTGGAAGCAGGTTTAGAAGAAGCCTTGTTAATGATGCATTTAGGCGATAAAGCAGTGTTTATTATGCCTCCTCATTTAGCGCATGGATTAACTGGCGATGGCAATAAAATTGGTGCAAGAAAAACTATTGTTTATCATGTAGAATTAATTGAAATAAAAAATGATACTCGCAAGGAATAGTATTTTCATTATTTTAGCAATCATGCTGTTCTCATGTAACGATGAGCCCTATGAGGGTTATAGAACGATACACGAAGGTCTTTGGTATAAGCTTCTTGAAGTAGGTGACGATACGATTAAGGTAAAACCCGGCGATTTTGTTACGGTAGATATTAGTTATAGAACACATTATGATTCTGTTTTTTTTGAAGGAAGACGAAAGTTTCAAATTGAAAAATTGATTCCATCATCATCTATTGATGAATGTTGCACATTGATGTCAACTAATGATAGGATTGATTTTATTATTGATGCGGGAACATTTTTTGAAAAGAATCTTCAAGTTTCGTTACCGGCTTATATAGATACTGGAGAAATAATGAAGATTGATATTAAAGTGGTAAATATTCAATCAGAAACAGAGTATCGCTATCATAAAGAAGCTTTTTTGAAATGGATTACTGATTTTGGTGAATATGAAAAAGCCATACTTGAGCAGTTCTTAAGTAAAGAAAAGTTAAATATTGAACCTAATGAAAAAGGTTACTATTATATACAACTTGCTAAAGGGAAAGGAATGCGGGTTAAGAAAGGCGATATATTGGTAATAGAGTTTGAAGGGAAGTTTTTAAATGGTAAATTCTTTGATTCTACCTTGAAGAGAAAAGAGTCTTTTACCTTTGTATATGGCGATGAAATGCAAGTTATAGCAGGATTGGAAGATGCGATTGGGCAAATGCATTTAGGCGAAAAAGCATTGGTTATTTTACCAAGTGAATGGGCGTTTGGTAAATCGGGTTCAACAACAGGGATTATTCCTCCATATACATCATTGATATACGAAGTTGAAGTAAAATCCATTTTAAATAAATAGTTATGAATCGTTCAATAATTCTATTTGTATTAGTTGCTTTTCTTTATTCATGTACCAGTGAAGTTGAAAAGCTAAAGGACGAAGAGCGTCGTAAATTAGATGAGTATTTAAGGATAAAAGACATTACTGTTGCGCCTACATCATCGGGATTGTATTATGTTGATAGTATTGTTGGAAGCGGGCAATCACCTGAATTAGATGATGTAATAGAGTATTCTTATTCAATCACTCTTATTAATACTAAATTGGTTGAGACGAGTGATTTGGTTTTGGCTACTAAGTACAAGCTAGAATCAAAAGTTATATATGGTGGACCATTTAGAATTGCATTAAATAAATACACTCACCTGTCTGGTATGTTAGAAGGTTTGAAATTAATGAAAGAAGGGGGCTATGCCAGCTTTATTATGCCATCGCATTTAGCATTTGGGGAACAATATACTAATTTGATACCTTCATTTTCGACCTTAGTTGCAAAAGTGCATTTATTGCGTGTAATGAAAGATCCGGCTGCTGAAGCCCAAAAAGATTTGATGGATATTTTAGAAGAATATAGTATTAATCCTGCCGACAGTATAAATGGAATTTACTATTTGCCCATTGATCAATTAGATACATCATTGTTTGAAAATGGCGATACCGTTGATTTTCATTACACAGCTATGTTAAAGGACAGCACTATTTTTTCTCAATCGAAATCTGATCAGCCATTATCTATTATTATAGGTAATGCGGGAAATATTAATGGAATTGATCGGGCGTTAAAGCTTATGGCTCCAGGTTGTAAAGCTATTGTTGTATTGCCTTATTATTATGCTAATGGAGCAAATGGTGCATGGAATTACGTTAATGGCACTTCGCAAATGGTTGTTCCACCATATAGTCCGCAAGTATTAGATATTGAGATACCAATTCAATAAGTAAATGCAATTATTTTATTTTAAGAATGCAGACAATAATCATTTTCTCATTGAAGGAGATGATTTTCAACATTGCATCAAATCATTGAGGCATAAGACAGGCGATACTATTCATGCTACGGATGGCAAGGGATGTTTTTTTACTGGAGAGATCATTACTATATCCAGAAGCAATGTAATTGCAAAAATTACCTCACAAATTCAGGATACGCAAAAGCGTAATTATTATCTTCACATGGGGGTAGCTCCAACCAAGAATAACGATCGTTATGAATGGTTTTTAGAAAAAGCAGTTGAATTAGGTATTGATGAGATAACACCTATTATTTGTAGGCATAGTGAAAGAAAATTTATTCAGAAAGATAGATTGGAACGAGTTATGATTTCGGCAATGAAGCAATCGCTAAAAGCTACGCTTCCTATTATTAATGATGCATGCGGGTTTGATATATTTCTAGCCAAAACTAATTCAGATTTTAAATACATTGCTTATTGCGGAGAAGGGGATAAGGAAATGCTATCTCAAATTAAGATTGAAAACAAGAAAGTATTGGTATTGATTGGACCGGAAGGAGATTTTTCGGTATTAAGTCTGGGCAGTTCACGTTTAAGAACCGAAACAGCTGCTGTTACGGCTTGTGCAGGATTGTATTTGAATAATGTGTAGACACATATTCGTTTTATTTTGTATATTCGCTTAAATATTTATCTTTGTATTTGATTACAAATGTTTTAACACAATGTTTGATTTATTATTAGCCATTCAGATTACAGATATCCTATTGCTATCATTGGCGATATTGCTACTTATTTTTGGTTTGCTGGGTTGTTTTTTGCCTGTAATACCAGGGCCACCGCTCAGTTGGATTGCACTGCTGGTATTTACTTTTACTGAATATTCATCTCTAAGTGTTAACTTCCTTATTTTAACAGGGATTATAATGATTATTATTACTGTTTTGGATTATATTTTTCCGGTTTGGTTAACAAAAAAGATGGGTGGAACAAAGGCTGGTATAACAGGAGCAACTGTAGGATTGTTTATAGGATTGTTTATTTTTCCACCCTTTGGAATTATTTTTGGTCCGGTTATAGGTGCTTTTATTGCGGAATTGATAGCTAAGAATAATACGGGAGTAGCATTTAAATCAGCCTTAGGTTCGTTTGTTGGATTTTTGCTGGGTACAGGCGTCAAACTAATTTTTTCATTTTTGATGATCTATTATGTAATTAAAGAGCTTATTGTGTGATGCAGCTGAAAGGATATAAAGATATAAGTAAAAAGGATAATATAGATGCAGCATCTGCATTATTGTTAATTATTTTGATTGTAGGATTGTATGTAGGTCAGGTGAATTATTTTAAGTTGGCTGTTGCAATAGTATTATTACAAATGATATGGCCGGTAATATTTTTGCCATTTTCATTGATATGGTTTGGATTTTCTTTTTTTCTGGGCTGGATAATGTCGCGATTGATATTAAGTTTGATATTTATTATAATGGTATTACCGGTTGGTTTTTACCGAAGATTGTCAGGTGTTGATACTTTAAATATTCGAGGATTTAAAAAGCATGCGGCATCGGTGTTTAAGAAAAGAAGCCATACATTTTCACCAAAAGATTTTGAACAACCTTTTTAATGTAACAATATGGAATTCATTAGAGATTTATTTTTGTTTTTAAAAACCCGCAAAAAATACTGGTTGGTGCCATTGATATTGGTGCTATTATTTTTTGGAGTACTTATTGTTTTGTCGTCAGGTTCTGCAATAGCACCATTTATTTACACCCTCTTTTAGTATTGAATGAGAAAAGTAATAGTTGGTATATCGGCATTTTATCATGATAGCGCAGCTGCCATTGTTATTGATGGAAAGATAATTGCTGCAGCTCAAGAAGAGCGTTTTTCGCGTAAGAAGCAAGACGAAAGTTTTCCAACACAGGCATTGACGTTTGTTATGAATGAGGCAGGTGTTAGTGCGAAAGACGTTACCGCCATAGTGTTTTATGACAAGCCATATCTTAAATTTGAACGCTTGCTGGAGACCTATCATGCATTTGTTCCTCAAGGCTTACAAAGTTTTTTGGTAGCTATACCTGTATGGATTAAGGAAAAATTATTTATGAAAAGGATGTTGCGAGGGCATCTTAAAGAATTAGGTTTTGAGAAAATAAAAATATTTTTTTCTGAGCATCATTTATCGCATGCAGCCAGTGCTTTTTATCCATCGCCTTATACAGAAGCAGCTATTTTAACTATAGATGGGGTAGGAGAGTATGCTACTACAACCATTGGATATGCATCTAATAATAGAATAACTATTTTGGAGCAAGTTGATTTCCCTCATTCTGTTGGATTATTATACTCATCCTTTACCTATTATCTTGGGTTTAAAGTAAACAGTGGAGAGTATAAGCTTATGGGCTTAGCACCTTATGGAAATGCGGGATCAAAGCAAGTTGAAAATTTTATTACCCTCATTAAAAATAAATTGCTTGACATAAAAACGGATGGTTCAATATCAATGAATATGAATTATTTCGCATATGCAACAGGATTAAAGATGTGTAATGTATTGAGATGGGAAAAATTGTTTGGTTTTCCACCTCGAAAAGATTCTGATCCCATAAAGCAGGAACATATGGATTTGGCTTTGGCTATTCAGAAAGTAACGGAAGAAATAGTAATTAAATTGGCCATTCATGCAAAGGAATTAACAGGTTCTGATTATTTGGTTATGGCAGGTGGGGTAGCATTGAATAGTGTAGCCAATACAAAAGTAGTAGAGCGGAATATATTTAAAGACATTTGGGTACAGCCAGCAGCAGGTGATGCGGGTGGTTCTTTGGGTGCGGCATTAGCTTATCATTATATTTATTTGGGTTTAGAGCGCCAGATTGAAACGCCGGATGCTATGTCAGGAAGTTATTTGGGTCCCTCTTATACCTTAGATCAAATTATCAAATGGGCTGATTCATGGAACGCCAATTATGAAATTCAAGAAAGCAGCGAGAATCTTACTTCATACGTTGGTAAATTGATAGCTGAAGGGGCTATTGTAGGTTGGTTTCAGGGAAAAATGGAGTTTGGTCCTAGAGCATTGGGGAATCGCAGTATATTAGCAGATCCGCGTAATAAAGTGATGCAACGCAAGCTCAATTTAAATATTAAGTACAGGGAAGGTTTTAGGCCATTTGCTCCATCGGTATTGGAAGAAGACAATCAGTTGTATTTTGAAGGGAATATTTTATCGCCTTATATGTTACAGGTTGTTCCGGTGAAGAATTCCCGCAGGGTTCAATTGCCAATTGGTTATGATGAATTTGCATTAAATGACAAATTATATTTTCAGCGTTCAGATATTCCTTCAGTTACTCATATTGACTATACATCCCGCACGCAAACGGTATCGAAGTTTACCAACACATTGTTTCATCAATTGATTTCGGAGTTTAAAAAAATAACAGGATATGGTTTGTTGATCAATACCAGTTTTAATGTTAGGGGAGAGCCCATTGTTTGTAGTCCGTTGGACGCTTATCGATGTTTTATGAATACGGAGATGGATTATTTGGTTATAGACAGATTGGTATTCGACAAAAAAAAGCAGCCAGTAGAAAACAAGCTGCTTTTTAAAATATTGTTTGAAAAGGATTGATTAATTGATCAGAGGTTTAATTTCATTAATAA
>JAIFLP010000184.1 GCA_020049015.1 Bacteroidota bacterium
TATAAAAGGAGTCACATCATGCGCTTAGATAGAGGGCCTACTGCTTCATTTAAAGATTTTGCAGCTCGTTTAATGGGTAGATGGATGCAGTATTATCTAAAAAAAGAAAATAGAAAAATGCTTATTTTAACTGCCACCAGTGGAGATACCGGTAGTGCTATTGCCAATGCATTTTATGGTTTAGATAATATTGAAGTGGTTATTTTGTATCCAACCACCGAAGTTACCGACAGACAAAGAAAGCAAATGACCACTTTGCACAAGAATATTTCAGTTATCTCTTTAGATGGTAAGTTCGATGATTGTCAGGCCCTAGTTAAAATGGCTTTTTCTGATCATGATTTAGATCATTTAGGTTTATCATCGGCTAATTCAATTAATATCGGACGTTTGTTGCCTCAGGCTATGTATTATATATATGCTTATTCAAGATTGGCACAATCGGAAAATGACGAGATTGTTTTTTCTGTTCCTTCCGGAAATTTCGGTGATTTGATGGGTGGATTGATTGCCAAGAAAATGGGTTTGCCGGTAAAGAAATTTGTAATTGCAACCAATTCAAACGATGAAGTGCCTAAATATTTCAACGAAGGCTTCTATAAAACCATTGTTCCTTCCATTAATTGTATTTCTAGTGCCATGAATGTTGGGCATCCGAGTAATATGGCCAGAATTATTTCTTTATATGGAGGTGTTATGGATGAAAAAGGAAATATCATCAAGCAACCTAATTTGGACTTATTAAAAAATGATATGTTTGCTGTTAGTGTTACCGAAGAGGAAACCCGCAAGGCAATTAAAATGATGTACGATAAACATAAAATCATTATCGAGCCTCATGGTGCAGTGGGCTGGAACGGTTTACAAAAATACTATGCAAATGTGGGTAACGATGGTGATTTAGCAGTTTGTTTAGAAACTGCGCATCCAGCTAAATTCCCAAAAGAAATTAACGAAATTATTGGCATTGATCCCGAATTACCCGATTCGTTAAAAGAATTGGATGACAAGGAAGAAAAAATGACTCGGTTGAAAAACAATTATTCTGATTTTAAAAAATATTTGTTAAATAGATAGGAGATATGGGTGTCAGACCCATATCAGCAATAATAAAAAATATCAAAAATTAATTATATGTATATATTGTGTTCCGATTTAGAAGGTGTTTGGGTTCCTGAGGTTTGGATTAATGTTGCAAAGAAAACGGGGATTGAGGAATTGAAGCTCACAACCCGCGATATAACTGATTATGATGTTTTGATGAATCACCGCTTGAAAATATTGGCTGAGCACAAACTGACCATTCGTGATATACAAGATGTTATAGCGACAATTCAGCCTATTGAAGGAGCAAAAGAAACTTTAGATTATTTGCGCAAGAAAGTTCAGATTATAATTGTTTCTGATACATTTGAACAATTTGCCGATCCATTAATGGATAAATTAGGTCGTCCCGCATTATTGTGCCATACATTGAGCATTGATGATAAGGGTATGATTATCGGATACAATCTTCGTCAAAAAGATCCTAAGCGGCAAGTGGTAAAAGCATTACAAAGTTTACAATACAAAGTAATTTCATTTGGCGATTCGTATAATGATATCAGTATGCTGCAACAATCAGAAGCGGGTATTTTATATCATCCACCTCAGAATGTAATTAACGATTATCCTGAATTTCCAGTGGTGAAAAGTTATGAGGATTTGCTTGCTGAACTCAGAAAGTATGTGGATTTATAAAATATTAAAAATGTAAATAGCTAATTTATTATAATATTTAGCTCAATACAAATTAATGATAGCGTGTTGCTAATTCAAATTTGATGCCTTGTCCTGGTGAATTCCAAAAATTGTAATTGGCTCCAATCGATTTTGCACGATAGATTAAATTGTAAAGCCCCATACCTTTTTTTTCATTTTGCTGCATGGTGTTTTCTAAGTCGAACCCAATGCCGTTGTCTTTGTAAATTAATATAATTTGCTTGTCTTTGCTTAATAATTCTATTTCAATATTTTTGGCATTTGCATGTTTTAATGTATTGTTTATTAATTCTTTTATTATACGGTAGTATGTGGTTTCAATGTTATTGTCAAAGCGCATATTTTCTATATGAGAATCAAATTTGATGTTGATAAAGTCATTTGTATTTTTAATTACCGATACCAAAGCTGCATGTAAACCGTGATTGGTGAGTAAATGCGGACTAATATCGTTTGATATATTGCGAACTGTTTTTACGGCACTTTTCACCAATTCATTTAGTTTTTCAACTACCATTTGTTGTTTTTCGTTTTCTTTTGGTTCCAAAGTGGAAAGGTACATTTTGATGCTGGATAGCATGGGGCCAATTTCATCGTGTAAATCTGAAGCAAATTGAGTACGTTCCTTTTCTTCCGTCTCTATTATAACTTGCATTAATTTTAGCTGCATTTGTTTTCTCTCTGTTATATTGCTCCCAAAACATGCACCGCCTATAACAACTCCATTTTTTATAATCGGATTCATAGATACTTGAATATAAACTAATCCTTGTTTTGTATCAATAGATTCTTCGAAAATAATTGTTTCGCCATTTAAAACTTTATTATATCTTGACTTCCAAACGGGTTGGATTATCTCAGGTAAGGTATTAAGTAAGTTTATGCCTGGCTCAATCAGTATATGGAAGCTTTTTTTATACTCGTCTTGAAAAGCTTTGTTGGTATATATTATAGCATAGTCTTTATCGAAAGCCCAAATATTATCTTTTGTATTTTCAATAATGGATGTTAATTTAGCATTTTGAGTTTCTAAAGTGTTTGTAGCTAAGTTTAATTCTTCGTTTAAAGATTTGTATTCTTCATATAGAGATTCAAATTCTTTATTTTGCTTAAGCAATTCTAATGTTCTTTCTTTAATTTTTATTTCTAAATTATGATTTAGCTTTTCTAATTCCTGTTGATAAAATATGCGGTCTGTTTTTGCCGATATAATGGAAACAATTTTTTTTAACAGGGAAGCGGTAAATGTTGATTCAATGTTTAATTCATCGGAAAATAAAATATAGTAATGCGATTGGAATACATCTGAAAGCATTGGTAATATTGCTAATTCCTTTGGTTGGAAGCTACATTGATTACAATGAAATTGAGATGCATTATTTTGTATTTTCGAAAAGGCAATGCCTTCAATATTCGATGTCGAAATTATGTTTGATGCTAATTGAATATTTATATTTAACGAATCGTTGTTACTGAATACAGCATAAGATTGTTTACATTCAAATTTTCCATCAAAATAAGTAAAAATTCCTGCAATACCTATGTTTAAGAGTATTGATATGTTTTCGAGAGATTTTTGTAAAATAGAATCAATGTTGTCAATTCTATTTAAGTCTTCAAAGGTTTTGTTCAACAGAATATTTTCTTCTGACATTTCAGATAGCAGTTCATTTTCATTTTCAAGTATTTGAATTCTTGCTTCTAATTCAGAAATATAATTATCTGCACTCATTTGTTCGATATATGGTTTAGTATTTCATGGGATAGCATTTCTGGTTCGTCTATCTGCAAAAAATGACCGGCAGTTTTTATTCGGATTAGCTTGCTGTTAGCTATATTTTTGTGCAGTTTTTCTGCTATTATGGAGGATAAATACACATCGGCTTCCCCTCTGATAATTAGAGTTGGTATTTCTATCTCCGATATTTCTTTTTCTATTTCTAATAAATTTTGATTATTTAAACATTTGGCAAAATGCAGAAAGGCTTTTTTACCGGAGGAATCTTTGAAGGGTTTCCAAAAGTAGGACATGAGCTCATCGTTACACTTATCTTTGTGGTACAAGCCTCTTTTTATGATGAGGGAGAAAACGCCAAAATCTAAGCTAGCCATTGCCAATTGTCTGATAATAGGCGTGCGCATGGCAATAATGGGTTGAACAGGCCAAAAATCGTAGGCCACTGAATTAATTAAGCACAGACTGTAGAGCATTTTGGGATAGTTTACCGCAAAAATCTGACCAATTCCACCCCCTACATCGTGGCAAACCAAATGTGCTTTTTCTATTTGAAGTTCGCTTAATAAATCTTTTATCAGATGGGCTTGACGCTTTAAGGAGAAATCTTCCTGTAAATCTTTCTCTGAATCGCCACATCCTAATAAATCGATGGCAATTACGTCGTATTTATTGGTAAAATAGGCTATCACGCTTTTCCAAATAAAGGAATAAGTTGTAATGCCATGCACAAAAACAAGACACTCACCAGACCCTTGCCGGTAATATCTTATGTTATTGTTTTGAATTTTAATACTTTGAGGATAATTGAATATTTCCATAATTGATCAAAATATATACTCCTATAAACCCTATTCAAATATAGACATTTTTTGATAAATAAACAAAATATGTATGGGTTTTAGTTGCAGAAGTATATTGGGCTAATTTTGGTTGTAGGCTTATTCTTTGGTTCTGGCTTGGAACTTATTTTATATTTTTAAGAATTTGTTCTTGTAAAAAGGTTTTATGCTTCTTCTTCATAATAGATTTTATAATATTTTCTACCATTTTCGTCGGTACCTTGTTGAATTAATTCTCTATTTCCGTGGATATAAATATGAAAATTTTTGTCTAATTTTAAAATACTTTTAAAAACTCTGGCTTGCTTCTTAACTGCTTGAGGCGATATTTCAAATTGGTCAGTTATTTCAACTTCGTTTTCTTGTCTGTAGTTTTTATCGAATTTGCGAAATGATTCAATAATATTATTATCTCCAAACACCTCTGTTTCGAATTCTTCTTTTACAAAGTTTTCATGTTTTTTAAAGTAATCAACTGAACGATTTAGTAAATCAATTTGGTCTGTTTTGTTTATTTCAAAGTCTGAAGGAAGTTGATTTGTAACGAAATTTTTAGCAATCCCCAAAAACTGATTGGTTTGGTGGTATTCATTTTTTAGGGGTTGAATGCGCAAAAAGTCATCTTTCCAATACTGGGCTTCGTTTCCTTTGTTGGTATTATCAACAATTGAAATAATATAACCGTTCTCTTTTTTGCTATTAAAAATCAGGCAACCTTTATCTAATTTGTTGATATTAATTCCTTGTCGGGTTTCTATTTCAAAACCATCGGCAAGTTGTTCTATTTCTATAAAAGTATCTTTATTTTCTGATTTAAATAAGCCAATAGCATCAATTCTTTCATCTTTTAGCTGGCAATCTTTAAAATATACCACATAGAATTCTCCGCTTTTTATTTTGGGATGTACGCTTTGATTGTATAAATGATTCGCAAGATGGATTGATTGTTCATGCAGTGATAGGGGATTATCAAAAATACATGAAGCGTAGCTGTACACTTCATTTAAGGACAAATTGGCATCATGATGAAATTGAAAATATTCATCTGATTTGAATGCTAAAAGGAAATAGCCGATCAAAACTTGTTTTACATTTTCAGGTACATTCAAAGTAGTTTTCGATAAAAGTATTTCATCTTGGTTTACTTTGTTCCCAACTTTATGAAGGGATATGTTTTTTATGGCGATGTACTCTTTGTTGAACATGGTATTTTATGTGATTTTTATTTAGCAAATATATTATAATTTCCGAGAATTGAATTGTTTTACATGGGGTTACTTAAATAGATACATCAACACATCATTACATCATCAAAACTATTTTAAAAGCTCTCTTTATCGAGTAGTTTTGTCAACAAATTTGAAATCCGGTTCGTCATGTATAAAGGGAGCGAGATAAGTTTGTAATTTAAGTCATGTGTTTTGTTTCCAGTCCTTACAGAAGCGTTAAAATCACCGATACTTGGCAAATCAAGATTCAGGCGGATTCCTACATTTAGTTTTTTTTCTGCTAAATAGATTTGTAAGGATTTTAATGTCCCGATTTTACCAGCTTTCACTTCTATAGGATAGAGTTTGTTTTTATTCTGATAAATAAAATCAATTTCGGCATTTGAGTTTTTTTCTTCTCTGTTCCAGTAATATAATTCCGGATCGAGATGCGACTCAGAACCTGCTAGCAATTCTTGTCCTACGTATTGTTCTGCAAGCATTCCTTCATTGATAGTCATTAGCTCGTTTAGATCTACCAATTGAATTTTGCTTACATGATTTGATAAGCCAATATCGAAAAAAACAAGTTTAAAATGCTCGGGATTAATCAATGAGTTTATTGGTACACCTGAAGCATTCGTATGTTTAACCAGATGGATTAGTCTACTTAATTCAAGTTTTTCAGAAGCTTCTTTTAATGCGATGGATCTTATGTCTCTGTTTATATTTACATATTTAACTTTTCTTCCAATATTTTTAGCCCCATAAAGAAACACCAGATTCATGTATTCTTGTTGCTTGCGGGTTCCATATTTTGAGAAATCGTATTTAATTGAAGTGATTATATTGCGATGAATTCTACTTACCTCGATCAGATTATTGTATTGCGTAAATTGCTTTACAGCTTCAGGCATTCCCCCAATAAAAAAATAGTATCGAAGAAATTCTCTTATTTGCTTATCTATTACTTCACTAAAATTGTCTGAGAAATCGAAATGATCAATGTATTCAGCAAGTTTTAATTTATCATTAGCCCATAAAAACTCCTTAAAGCTCATTGGATACATGTAAAGAAACTCTACCCTTCCAACAGGCATTGAATATTGAATTTCATTTAGAGCATGATCCAATAATGAACCAGCAGCAATGATATGAAGATTGGGTAATTGTTCAAAGAAATATCGCAGCGAGTGAATAGCTTTTGGGCAAATTTGTATTTCATCTATAAAAATTAGTGTATTTTCTATCTCAATATCCGAATTAAATAGGATAGACAGTTCATTAATAATTAACTTGGCATTGTTTTTTTCAAAAAGTTTCATCAATTCAGGTCTTTCCTCAAAATTGATTTTGATATAACTAGAAAAATTTTCTTTGGCAAATTCCTCAATAACGTATGTTTTACCAACCTGACGGGC
>JAIFLP010000125.1 GCA_020049015.1 Bacteroidota bacterium
AAATGGGAAATAGACTTGGTTTGCGGGATAAAAATAAATTCGTTCCCCTTTGGGTCATCGATTTTCCTCTCTTAGATTGGGATGAAGAATCTCAGCGGTTTTTTGCCATGCACCACCCATTTACTTCGCCTAAAGATGAGCATGTGCATTATTTTGATTCACCTAATATCATGGATAGGGCTAAAATACGTGCCAAAGCATACGACTTGGTAATCAATGGTGTTGAAATAGGAGGGGGGTCTATTCGTATCCACAACCGCGAATTGCAGCAAAAAATGTTTGATGCGCTGGGATTTACGCGTGAACAAGCCGAATATCAATTTGGTTTCTTGATGAATGCATTTCGTTACGGTGCTCCCCCGCACGGTGGTATTGCCTTGGGTTTTGATCGCCTTACTGCCATGTTCGCAGGCCTCGATTCCATTCGCGATGTTATCGCTTTCCCTAAAAACAACGCTGGTCGCGATGTCATGATCGATTCACCTTCGCTGATTGATGATAAGCAGTTGGTGGAGTTGGGGGTGAGTGTAAATCCCACTATTAAGAAAGAAAGCTAGAGGATCATCTGTTATCTTCTACTTTTGGTTTATTTTTGTGAGCAATAATTAATAATGTCTTATTTATGAAACAAAAAAACGACAACGTATTTCTAAACCTACTAATAAATATCATTGTTCCAGTAGTACTTCTTACCCGCTATAGCAAACCTGAATATTTAGGGCCTGTATATGGTTTAGTTATTGCCGTATCTATTCCTTTATTGTATGGCTTGTATGACTTCATAGTGAATAAAAAACGAAATTCCATTGCTATTATTGGTATGGTTAGTATTGCCATAACGGGCGGAATAGGACTTTTAAAATTGCCTGGTGAGTATATTGCTATTAAAGAAGCGCTTATCCCATTTATTATTGGTATAATAGTGTTGGTTTCAGTAAAAACAAAATTTCCTTTATTTAATAAAATTATCTATCGAGATGAGCTTTTTCTCACTGCAAAAATTGATGGCCTTGTCAAGGAGCATGGAAAAGAGAAGGAATTTAAGCAATTGATGTTTCGTTCCAATATTTATATCTCTTTATCGTTCTTTTTTTCGGCTATCATGAATTATATTCTTGCTAAGATCATTGTGGTGAGTGAAACTGGTACTGTTGAATTTAATAACGAAATTGGTCGCATGACCTTAATCAGTTATCCCATAATAGCTATTCCTTCCATGATCATACTTATTCTGGTTTTTTATAATTTTCTCAATCAATTGTCTAAGCTTACGGGTTTGAAAAAGGACGATATAATGGCTATTAAATAATTATAGGTATGTGGGTTTTAATAACAGGTGCTTCTGGTGGTATTGGCTATCATTTAGCTTTAGAGTTTGCGAAAAGAAAAAATAATCTCATTTTAATTGCCCGAAGTGCGGATAAACTTGAAAAGATTTCACAAGAAATTACCGCTTCTTATGGCGTAAAAGTTATTGTGATTTCATCTGATTTATCGGTTTCAGGAGCGCCCGATACCATTTTTAAACAATTATCAGATCAAGATATCCATCCTGAAGTATTAGTAAACAATGCGGGTTTTGGTTTGTATGGCTATTTTAGCGAAACCAATTGGAAATTGGAGTCGGATATGATCATGCTCAATATGCATGCTCTTACCCATCTGACCAAATTGTTTTTGCCTGCCATGATTCAAAATAAAAATGGATATATTTTAAATGTTGCTTCAGTGGCGGCTTTTATGCCAGGCCCATTAATGGCGGTATACTATGCCTCAAAAGCATACGTATTGTCTTTTTCTCAGGCTTTGAGTGCTGAATTAAAAGGTTCTGGTGTTTCTGTTACTGTATTGTGCCCAGGTCCTGTTACAACTGGTTTTGAAGAAAAAGCTGATTTAAAGGGTTCTGGTTTATTTTCTCTCATGAAACCCGCAAGTGCAATAGATGTTGCCAAATACGCTTATCGGGCTACTATGAAAAGAAGATTGGTGCTGATACATCGATTGATTTTTAAAATCCTGATTTTTTCTTTGCGTTTCACCCCAATTTCTTTTGTTACAAAAGCATTGATGGTTATTACCAAAAAGAAATAGAATGAAACATTTAATCTCTAAATATATAGATCATTCAAATTTTAATGAAATATCAGTATTAATTGATACGTTTGATAAACATGTAATTGATTGTGTTAATTGGACAGCATTTTCAGATAAGCCTAAGGTTGAATTTTCTTTAGCTTATTCTAAAGATTATTTATTTCTAAAATATTTTGTAAAAGAAGACTATTCTGTAGCAAACACTGATTTTGATAATGGCCCGGTTTGGCAAGATAGCTGTGTAGAATTTTTTGTTTCTTTGGATGGCGGTAAGAATTATTACAATTTCGAATTTAATTGCATTGGAAAGTGTCTTTTAGCTTATGGTGCGGGTAGGAATAATAGAGAATTTGCATCAGATGATATATTGAAAAGCATTATCAGAATACCTTCTTTGCCTGTTCAATGCTTTGCTGAAACTGCCTTGTCTGAACCATGGACTCTTTTTGTTGCAATCCCTTTAAAAGCCTTTTTTAGAGAAATGAACCAAAGTATCAATTTTGAAAATATTACTACAAATTTCTACAAATGTGCCGATGGTCTTAGCAAACCTCATTATTTAAGCTTTTTCCCCATCAAAACCCCTCAGCCCGATTTTCATCAGCCTACTTATTTTGAAAAAATAGCATTCAACTTTTGACTTTCGACCTTCGACTTTTGACCTTCGACTTTCGACTTTTGACTATATTACTTTATAAAACGCCTTCCTCAATTCCTCAATTTGTTTCTCATCAATAGGTTGCATTTGACCTAATGGTGCGCTTAGAAGTAAGGAACGTGCACTGAATTCAGCTACCTCAAGTCGATCAAATGCATGTATTAAGCTTTTTCCAGTTACCAGAATGGAATCGTTTCTGATAATGATAACAGGGGTTGCGGGAGAAATATAATCTGCAAATCCTTTCTTGTTATTAAAGTGTTCGCTAAATGGCACTATAGGTACATCTTGAAGCAAAATCCAGCTTTCAGGAATGGTGCGATCATCAAATACCTTTCCGGTTACGCTGTAAGCCATAATATTGGGTGCTTGCGTAATTACAATTGAATTGATATGTGGGTATCTATTGTATATCTCCTGATGCAATGCAACAGATTTACTAGGTTGCTTTCCTTTTTCTCTTTTACCGCTTTTTATTTGTACAACATCATCAGGTTCAATATTCCATCGGGTAACATTGCGGGGAGTTATAAGAAAATCATTGCCGCGCCATCGAGTAGATACCGTTCCATAGCTGCTTATCATTAATCCTTGGTCGCACGCTCTTCTCACTATTTTACATATTTCCGCTCTGATTTCTCTCTCATCACTCTGATATTCTGTGATTTCCATTTCTTCTGGAAGAGATTGATATTTTTCTTTGAATTGCTTAATTTCCTCATCTTTTAAGAATTCCGGATTTCCTAATGACCGAGCTTTTATAATTGAACGGGCACAAAATTCAAGTGTTTCAAATCTTTCATACGCTTCTTTTAAATCTGATCCACCTACCACAACACCATGGTTTTCCATAATAACCGCATGAAAACCTTTAGCAAATTCATTTGCTATAGAAGAACCTAATTCATGGCTGCCAGGTAATTGATAAGCTGCATATCCTATGGGGCCACAAATGTCTTTGGCTTGAGGAATTATATTTGTGTTGGGAAATTGCCGCACTATTGCAAAAGCAACCAATGCGGGAGGATGTGCATGAATTATAGCTTTAATATCAGGTCTGCATTCAAAAATCGCTTTATGAAATGGAAATTCAACTGAAGGTTTGTGTAATCCTATTATTTCTCCATTTGCTTTAACGCACATAATATCTTTTGCGGTGAGAGATCCTTTGTCTACTCCGCTCGGAGTAACCCAAATATCCTTATTTTCATCAATGATAGATATATTCCCACCGGAAGTAGTAGTTAGTCCACTTCGGTATATCCTACCTATTACGGTGTTGATTTGCTCCCGAGGGTGCATCAGTTTGGTATCAAATTTTTCCATATTATATTTTAGCATAGTTTTTCGCCTAAAAGGACTCTGTCATTCAGTTTCTTTTGAATTTTTGATAATGTATCATTCGCTATAATTAAAATGATTGTTGATGCGCCTATTTCAAAATAACCTAATTCTTCACCTTTTTTTGCATTCCAGTTTAATTGACCAGAGAATAATTGATTTATGCCACTTATTTTAATTCTTCCTACCATTATGGCGCCCACAATTACTAAATCAAACTTTCCATATTCCGATGTGCCACTTAGGATTACTCTTTCGTTCTTACAATAAAGCTTATCAATGTTTTGAGTTGTTTTTTGATTTACAGAATATAAATTCCCTGGGATATGCTTTATTTCTTTTATGTTCATATCAAAAGGAGCATGAATCCTGTGATAATCAGCAGGGGAAAGATAAATGGTTACATATGAGGCCAAAGGATGCTCAACCGATGCACCTAACAATTCATCCATGGCGTATTCTTTACCTTTCACCTGATACATTTTATTCTTATCTATCATTCCCATCGACGAGCAATAACCTTCAACCGGCGAACAAATTCCTTCAGCAAATACCCGAATGCCTGGTTTAAACTCTCTGGTGAAAAAATGATTGAAGGTGCTTACTTCATTCAAACTGAAATGGTAGTCGTTGATATTAATCTTATTTTTTCGGATAAAATTTTTAACAACAGGCTTTAAAATATACTTGGGCAATTTTTTATCGGCCCATTTGCCCATTAATTGGGTTGATTTTCTCTTGTTGATAATCTTTTGAACCAATTTGGATGTAAAAACCCTTTGTAATGTACTCATACACTTAATTTAGTTTTGCAAAGTTAATGTTTATTCGTGATTTATTTTATTTTATTTCATACTTATGCTATATTGCGTTTCTATTTAAAAAAACTTTATGAGAGGATATTATTGTTTTTTATTGCTGTTGCTGGCTAGTTTTTCCTTACTCCAAGCTACTAATTTTTATGTTAGTCCTAGAGGGCTTGATCGAGCTACAGGAAGTATTGAAAATCCTTTTTTTAACATTCAAACCGCTTGCGATTCTGTTGGACCGGGTGATACTATTTTTATCAGACAAGGAGTATATCTCATTAAAAATGAGATACTGGTGCATAAAAGTGGAACACCAGACTCTATGATTGTAATTATGCCTTACCCAGGGGAACATGTTACCATCAATGCCAATGAATATGAAACTCCCAATGCTCCTAATACTTTAAAACAATTTAATAATTTGGGGGCAGTGTTTGTGAAAGGAGCCAGTTATGTGCTCATTCAAAATTTGAATATCGTACTTAGCCATACAGCTGGTATAATGATTAGAGGACCAAAAACGCATCATATTAGTATAATTAATTGTAAGGTCGACAGAACATACGGTCCGGGAATAGGTGTTTGGAATTGTGAAGACATTATCATTGCTCGTAATGAAGTAACAAAGGCAAATGATCAGGATATGCGACTTGATGGTCAGCCGCTTTTTAGTGAAGCACCCCATGAAGCAATTAGCATTGCTGGTGTGGTGAGGTTTGAAGTGTTTGAAAACTATGTTCATCTTTGTAACAAAGAAGGAATTGACTGTAAAGAAAATTCTCTTCAGGGTAAGATTTATAATAATATTGTTCATGATGTGTACCGCCAGGGTTTGTATGTTGATGCATGGTTTGGAAAGTTGGCTGATGTTGAAATTTATAATAATATTGTTTACAATTGCGAGTGGGGTATAGGAATCTCTGTAGAAAATAAGAATTCATCGATGGAGAATATTCGCATTCATAATAACTGGTTTTACAATAACAGAGGCTCCGGAGTTATTTTAGGTATATGGGGAGCCAATGAAATGCGTTCGCATATTTATATATATAATAATACTATTTATAATAATGGTCGATTTGGTTTTTGGGCGGGTGCCACTGGTGGTATCGATATCAAAACAAAAAGAGTAAAGCACTTGTATATTGTTAATAATGTAATTCAGAATAATCTCTGTTTTGCTGTTGCCGGGACTTTTAGCGAAGGCGATTTAGCAACGAAAGATATTGTTATAGATAATAATATGATGATATATAACGAAAATTTTTGCGTTGATAGAGGATTTTTTAATACTGCTTTAAATTCATACAAAGGGAATAATACCATCCAAACATTCCCCGCATTCAATAACCCGCATAAAGGAGATTTTTCAATACAGCAAGGAAGTCAAGCACCCGTAAATACGTTTAAATATCTGCCTGATTTTTTAAATTCAGATTATTACGGAGCAAAAACTATTGAATGATTTATATAGGTAGGGACATGCCATGGTGTAGGGACATGCCATGGCATGTCCCTACATCATCATGGCATGTCCCTACATCATCATGGCATGTCCCTACAACATCATGGCATGTCCCTACATCATTAACATAAAATTAATACCCCAAAATTCGATTTTCATCATTTTTATTTTACATTTGCCCCGTGAAAATAATTATTCATTAAAATTGAGGTTATCAAAAAGCATGAAATATGTCTTATAATCCTATAATACATAAACGACAATCAATGCGGTTGAATGGATATGATTATACACAAGAGGGATTGTATTTCATTACCATTTGCATCCAAAACAAGGAATGTTTGTTTGGCATTATTGAAAAAGGCGAAATGGAATTAAATAATATTGGAATAATTGCAAATAAATTTTGGACGGAAATTCCCGATCATTATTCACAGGTTAAATTACATGAACATATTGTAATGCCAAATCATTTGCATGGTATCATTGAAATTGTAGGGATTTGCCATGGCAAATCCCTACACGATAA
>JAIFLP010000009.1 GCA_020049015.1 Bacteroidota bacterium
CAATAAATCTTTCGTTACATCATTCAAAGGAGCATGAATACTAACAATATCTGAAGTTTTTAGTAATTCATCCAATTCAAGTCGGGTATATCTTGCATGATTATTTTTACCAGTTGTTGAATAATATACAACTTCGCAACCAAATGCTTCAGCTATAATAGCAACTTGATTACCAATATTACCCAGCCCTATAATTCCGAAGCGTTTTCTCCTTAATTCAAAGAACGTCTGCTCCAAATTGCAAAACATAGGATGGTTGGTATATTCACCCGATTTAACAAACTGATCATAAAAGCGAATTGGATGAAGAAAATCGAGCAACAATGCAAAAGTAAACTGAGCAACACTGTACGTTGAATAGCCCGAAACATTTTTTACCTGAATTCCCTTAGATGCGGCGTATGGTAGATCAACATTATTCATACCGGTTGCAGCCAGACAAATCAATTGGAGATTCGGACAAGAATCTATCAAGGCCTTATCAGCAAGTACCTTATTGAGTATTAATATTTGAGCGTCCTTTGATCGTTCAATCTTTTGAGATTCAGAAGTTGTAGGATACATCTTTACATCACCCAATTTCTCCAAGATGGATAAATTATCCACATCGCCCAAGGTATCTTTATCCAGAAATACAATTTTCATATACAATTTATTAATTAGACTCAAAAGTAAATATTTTGAGAAATTATATCAAAAAACACGGCTATAAATAAAATTTTCCTATTTTTGTTGCCTTCACTAAATAAACAAAAAAAGATATGAATAAGGAAAAGAGTTATGTGTTGCCGATTTCGATGATGTTTGCCCTGTTTTTTATGGTGGCATTCGTAACCGGTTTACCTAGCCCCATGGGGATTATCATTGCCAAGCAATTTGGTGCATCCAATTTTCAATCCCAATTAGGCTTTTTAGGCAACTTTATTGCTTATGCATTCATGGGAATCCCTGCTGGCATTATGCTAAAAAGATTTGGATATAAGTTTACTGCCCTTTCAGCAATTGCAGTTGGACTTGTAGGGGTAGGTATACAATTTATGTCAGGTCAGGTAGGCAGCTTTTCTGTGTATTTAATGGGAACATTGGTTTCTGGTTTTTCAATGTGTATGTTAAATACAGTTGTTAATCCCATGCTTAATACCTTAGGTGGCGGAGGAAACTCAGGAAACAGACTATTGCAATTAGGCGGATCAATTAATTCAATAGGAGCAACAATGGTTCCCATGTTAGTTGGTTATCTTATGGGAGCCGAAGCAGGCAGAACCATTGAAAAAGCCAATCCAGCATTACTTTTAGCGATGGGAATCTTTGCGCTGGCATTTATTGTGCTATCGTTTGTAAGTATCCCTGAACCTCACTTAGAGAAAAAAGGCGAAAAGAAAGCTAAAGATGCACATAGTCCTTTATCATTCAGGCATTTTATTTTTGGGGCAATAGCCATTTTTATCTATGTAGGTGTCGAAGTAGGTATTCCTAGTACTGCTAATCTCTATATGACCGCTTTCACTAATGATCAAGCAGCCAATACCATATCTGAATATAAAAAACAACAAAGCGATGCAGCATATATGGCTGCAATTGTAGCAGATGATGCTGCAAATAAAGCAGATGAAAACTATCAACCGAAATTATTGAGCAATGAAGCTTATGAAAAAGCAGAAAAAGTTCAAACAGGAGCCATTGTGCCTGGTTTAGGAATGGATGCTTCAACGGCAGGCTTTTTGGTAGGTATTTACTGGTTTCTAATGCTAGTAGGTCGTTTGGTAGGCGCTTCAATAGGCTCAAAAGTATCAAGCAAGATGATGCTATTAGCTGCTTCTGGTTTGGCTCTTATCTTTATCCTATTATCCATATTCATTCCTGCTGCTGCTTCAATCACTTTACCTGGAATTTCAAACGCAGTGCCATTAAGCATTGTTTTTCTTATACTTTGTGGCTTGTGCACTTCGGTTATGTGGGGCGGCGTTTTTAATTTGGCCGTTGAAGGTTTAGGAAAATATACCGCAGCCGGTTCAGGTATTTTTATGGTTATGGTTTGTGGTGGAGGTATCATTCCTTTGTTGCAAGGTTATTTTGCCGACTTAACCGGATATATTAATAGCTATTGGCTCATTTTCGCTTGCCTTGGCTATATGTTCTGGTATGCGGCAATTGGTAGTAAAAATGTTAATAAAGACATACCCATTGCATAAAAAAAAGGGTGGCAAATTTGCCACCCTTTTTTATTTTTAAGCATAAGATTATTGTTTAACAATCTTGAGCGTTTTATTATCTAATATAAGAAAATAAAAACCATTAGGTAGTTGCTTCACTTCTAAACTACCTGTTCCTGAAATTACTAGCTTACCTAAACTGTTATATAATTCACCATAACCGCTAAAGTGTAATACATCCTTCACAGGATTTGGATAAACAACAGCAATATCATCAGTAACTTCGGGCAAATTTACCCCAACATAATTTGCGAGAGACTTGGTCTCATTTTTTGTCAATGCTCTACTAAATATAGCTAAATCGTCAATCACAAACGAACCGCCTTGAGTCAGGCCTTTATCAGATATTTGACCCAAAACCAGTGGCATGCTTTCATTAAACATAACACTTCCTGTCATTAATTTTGCATCTTTTTTCTCTCCATCAAAATATAGCTTTAAAGAATCTCCATCATAAACTAATGCTAAATGCATCCATTTATTTACATAAGAATCAATACCACTAATAACATCTGTATTTTCAGAATTAGTAGTATTTCCTCCCGCATACAAATTTCCATTACTATTAACACTAACAGTATAACTGTTGTAGCGAAATGCTTGAGAAGATTTATAAACTTCTATACCTTCAACCAAATCAAGTCGTTTAGATATAATTGTACCCCAAGTTTCTGGATAATCGGTCTGCAAAATCTTCACCCAAAAAGCAATGGTATAAGAATTTGAAAAATTACTAACACCATTTATTTTTACATAAGAAGCATTAGTATGATCAAAAGACAAAGCTTGATTTGCATTCCCCCCCCTGTCGCTAACAGAAACAATACCACTTCCATAAACCTCTGCTCCATAATTAACAGGTGTTACTGATTTTTGATTATTTAGAACAGTCAAATTGTCGAAATGAAAATACTTAACCAAACCATCCTTTGAAATAGGAAACGACTCTAATTGAGAAAGGTTATCATTCACAGTTGCTACAATTACGGGCGCAATTGGTGTTGGTTCAGGAATCGGTTGCGGAATGGGCTCAGGGTATGGACCAGGCTTTGGACCTGGGTATGGATTAATATACCCCTGACTGCTTATTTTAAGCATCAATAACAAGCTTATAAAAAATGTAAGTAAAATTTTTGCTTTCATAAATATAAATTTTAAGTTAAACATTGAAATATCAAAACAAATGCAATAACAAAAAGTTTAATTTATGAAGATTTTAATATACTTAAGAATTATAAATATTCTTATATTGATTCAAATACTGAATTAGCAAAATCACTCAAACTTGTATCACGAGCGCCCATTAACAAAATAACATCGCCAAAATGCAATTCATTTTTTAATTCAGCCAACAAAAAAGCTCGGTTGCTTATTAACTTAGCGTGTACACCGCCATTGACCAATGTATTAACAATATCTGAAGAATCTGTTTTTTTCTCTACTGTACCCCCCGCATAATAAACATCTGAAAAAATAATCATATCTTTCTCACGCAAGGCTTTTGAAATTTCTTCCACCAAATCATCTTTCATAAAGTGCAAAGGTCCAAAACCGTGAGGCTGATACCATGCGATCACTCTTCTTCCTATTAGTTGACAAGCTCGAATAGCTGCAGCGATTTCTGAAGGATTATGTGCAAAATCATCAATTACCGTCACACCCTTTTTATCTCCTATAAATTGAGTACGGCGATAAATCCCCTCAAAGCTTTTTAACGCAGCTGCAGATTGGTCTATAGTTATACCTGCTTGACTTGCAATTGAAACTGCGGCTGTAGCATTTAACATATTATGCATCCCCAGACTATTCATGCTAAAATCTACATCATTAATTTTAAAAGAAATAGAAAATCCTTTTTGAATAAAATCACTGCATTTAAAATTTGCCTCATCTGATAAACCAAATGTTAAAGTATCCTCTGTTTTCAATACATTAGCTCTTTGATCATCTGCATTGAGTATAAATTTATTCCTTGTATTCCCTTTAAAAGTTCTAAAGAGATTCAGTAATTCATCAAATTCTTTATGATCTCTCTCAATATTGAGTAAAACAGAATAGTATGCTTGATAATAAATTATTGATCCATCTGATTCATCTGCCTCGATAACCAACCAATCAGATTCTCCTACCCAAGCATTGCCAATCAGACCTTTCTTTTGAAGAGAGGTTAATCCCGCACCACTAATTAAAGAAGGACTATAACCGCAACAATCTAAAATATGAAATACCATAGCAGTTGTGGTTGACTTACCAGAAGTTCCTCCAATGGCAATAGTTTTCATTTCATTTGATATTTTTGCTAATAACTCAGAACGCTTCATTACACTGATACCCAATTCCTTCGCTAGTATTAACTCCGGGTTACTAGATTCTATCGCAGTGGAAATTACAACAACATCAATTGCTTTTGAAAGACCAGAAGAATCTTGCTTATAGCAATGAATACCCATAGATAAAAATTGCTGTTTCAAAGTTGAAACCTCTTCTGTTTGAAATAAACGATCACTTCCTGATACGGTATTTCCTTTTCCTTTTAAATACATTGCTATGGCACTCATCCCAGTACCCGCAATACCAATAAAAAAATAATGCATATTATTTTTTCTTTTTATTTAACCCTAATTATTTTCAATAATGCGCCTCCTCCAGATGCCAAGCTAAGTTGTATCGTTTCATCTCGGGTTACCCGCATATATCTTTGATTATAGTCTTTCGCAATTTTGTTAACATTTTTACCATCCTCAAAAACAGTTACATTATATAACGCATTTCCTTCCAAAAAGGATAATGCAACATTTAATTGCCTTGCATCTTTGCCATTTAAAGCAGCGATATACCATTCAAATCCTTTTCTTCTGGCAATACATAAATAATTCCCTACTTCAGCTGCTAGCACCTTAGTATCGTCCCAAACAACAGGTACTGCTGCAATGAAAGAAGTAATATCTTGTTCTTTTTCATATTCAGATGTAGCATCGCACAACATTTTTAAAGGCTCATGATACAATAAAAACAGCGCCATTTCTGATGCTCTTGTGCCTTGAACCATAGGGAGTGTAGCGCGTGACATAAATGAAGAAGTGTGCTCATTCCTCATGCCACCAGGAGTAAAATCCATTGGACCTGCCATTGAACGTATAAAAGGCAGTAATACTTTATGTTCTACCGTAACTGTTTTTGCCCATTTATTATTTTCGTTTCCATGTACTGCTTCAAAATTCAAAACATTCGGATAAGTTCTATTTAACCCTGTAGGCATAGCACATCCATGAAAATCAACAATAATTCTTCGCTTTGCTGCAGCAGCTGCAATGGTTTCATACATTGAATTAGACAATTGATCAAAACGATCAAAAAAATCAACTTTGATTCCTGCTGCACCCCATTTTTCCATTTGATCAAGGGTCTTATCCAATTGTTCAAGTAAGGTATACGCCGGTACCCAAAGAATGGTACCTACATTATTATGCCTTCCATAAGTAATAATCTTTTGTATATCAACATCTGGGTTTAGCAGACTTAAATCGTATTTATCTGTCCATTTCCAATCAACAATAATATACTCTAAACCATATTTAATTGCAAAATCGATATGCTTCATATAAGTTGCCGTATTGATTCCCGTAGTAAAATCAACACCCTGTATTACGTAATCGTGCCACCAATCCCAACAGGCTTTACCAGGTTTTATCCATTCTACATCATCTAAGACTGAAGGTTTGGCTAATTTATAAACCAAATCATTATCTGGAAAAGTCAAATCAGAGTCAGATATAATCATTGCACGCCAAGGTAATTCATTATATCCCGCTAATGCAGCAATATAATCAGCTTTCTCAACTACTTCCTTTACATAATTATTGAATCCGCCTTGTTTAAATTTCAAAGGGTAACGATCAAAAGCCGACTCCCATATTATCTCAGAATCAGACGACCTATCAAGTTTTAAACTCGGATAATTACGCACATCGGCTTCGAGCAAAGCAACTTTAAATTCTTTTCTATAGTCAATCAGACAAGGCAAAACAATTTTTTTGTCTGGGCTCCTATCGTATATACCTTGCAATGAATATAATGTTTCCGGAGTATTATTGTCTGAAATCCATGCTTGATAATAATCGGGGAAACGGTATTCAACTTGTTCATCTAATACTTCATACTGGCCTTTCAACTTCAAAACAATTCTGTATGCAATAGCATCATCATACATTCTGAACAATAGGTCATAATCACCTTTACATTCAATTTTCACTTCCTTATAATGATCAGAAATTAGAGACCGAACACCAATTTTATTCGTTATTTCACCTTGGTAAATTCTTTCAGTAACCGCTATAATTATCGGATTTTTTCCTAAATGACTTCCGTTTTTTATCTGTATAGATATCGGAGAAGGATCTATAACTTTTTTACCCTTATAATTCACTTGATAATAAAGGTATTTTCCAGTAGAAACTTTGACTTGTATTTTCCCATTCGGTGAAGAGAAATCAAGGTTTTCAGCTTTTACATAAGTAAAACTCATCATAAAAGCAAGCAAAATAAATTGTAATGTGTTCATGAAATTTACGTTTTTAATAATAAAAATACAGCTGGTTTTTTATCTATATTAATTTTCATTTTCCTCCAAGCTTCAATGGTCATGGTTT
>JAIFLP010000008.1 GCA_020049015.1 Bacteroidota bacterium
TTCCTGTTGAGTTTATTCTAAAACAGTAGTTTTACTTTTTAATGATCTTAACAATTTTGTCTTTATAACGAATCAAATATATACCATCACTCACTTCTCTACCTGAATTATCTTTTCCATCCCATAGTATTTCAGCTGATCCAGATGTTGTATCAATTGGTATTGCTTTTATAAGCTGACCAAACAAATTGAAAATTTCAATGGTTTCAATTTGATTGTCCTTCGCAGATGATCCTAACGAAATATTTGCATATTCATGAAAAGGATTCGGATAGACACTTATTACGGCTTCGTCGGTGGTAATTTCTTCTATTTTTATTGCGATAAAATTATTATTTACTTCTGACGAAAGTTCCATTTTGCCTTCAACGTAATCTTGGAACATATCTGATTCATCTTTCTTTTCACAATCTTTACAAACAGTGATAGTATCGCTAGGTTCTAAACACTCTACTTTGGCATTAGAGTAGGGTTCTTTTTCCATGAAATTTAATCGCATGGCTGTCCATATTTTAGAGATATCGTAAGCGTGAATTTCATCATCAGGGTCAACTTCTAAACGGAGAGATTTGTAAATAATGCTATCTCCATATTCCGCAGTAATAATGACATTTAAAGGTGCATTACCTTTGTATTTCCCCAACTGTATGATTGACGAGCTTGCATAAATTTGGTCACTATTCACCAAGTATTTAGAATAAGTATATCCCGAATCAGGAAATACAAACAAATCAATATTCTTTAATGGGGTTGAAATATTGCTGATAGAATTAGATATATTATTGAATTCGGAATAATAGTATTGATTATAGGAGCCGCGTGTAAATTTGGCTAATGTATTAAAGAAATTATAGTTTATATTGTAGTATGAATTACCATAAATATAGGACGGGTCTCCCATACTGTAGATATGAATAGGGCTGTAAGCCTGCATTTTATTTCTTAGCTTGTCCAAAACTATATTTGATATACTATCAGATCTGAAGTAGGACGTATTGGTGTATAAAAGGCATATACCATCTTTTCCATTTGTATTTAAAAAATCAGCCGCATTCATTAAAAGTGAATCAATGCGGGAGGTATCATTTTTATAATTCAGACCTTTAACCATATCAAATACTTCTTCAATATTTGTATTTTCGGGCGATAACCAGGATTCCGAAATCCGTTTAATTTCATTACCGACATTTAATATCACATTGAATGAATCATTGTTAGTGAGATTAAATGAGAGGGCTTTTTTAAGATCAGTCATGAATTGATCGTAATTGAAATTACTCTGGTACCTAATTACTGGGTATGTCCATTTGTTGCATCTATCATAATAACTATAGACATAATTTCCGAAATTATCAATGTAATTAGCATAGGAGATTTTTTCAGTTTCTATACATTTATATGTCGACTGGAAGAAATATTTAGAAATATCTAAAAGGATTAAAATTTTTCTATTGTCTTTTATACCTAAAGCTTCATCGGGTTTTAGAACCAATTCATAGTATTTTTCTCCATTTTTAGTTTGGGTGCTGCAAAACATACCGTTATCTAAGGGAGAATTAATAATCATGTCAACACCATATTTTACAATGGTTGCGGGAATAATAGCCATTAAAACATCTTTACCATCGTTCTTTTCTGATTGAGGAATTAAGTCAGGTATCTGTGGTATGGAAAAGTTTTTGAAAAGTTTATCTTTGTAAAATAATATTTTCAGATTTGATGTTTTGTTCACCATATTTAAAATATTGGTGGGTAGTGAAATGTCTACCGTACCATTGTTTTTCCATTTGAGGGGAACTTGATAAGTAATCTTGATTTTGCGAGAGGCATTTCCCATTAAAGGATAAATTCTTAAATTGTATTGGTCACCAGACTTTGTAAGTATAGAAGGATCGCGCCTTCTTTTTACAATACCTTCGTATATACTATATGCAGTCCATAGATCCATAATTTTTGCTTGAACAATGGAATCATTTACCCAAAGCCATGAGTCGGAAACAAAGCTACCTTGGGGTAGGTCGAAACCCATATTAACTTCTAATTGGGTGGTATCAGCGAAAATATGCGACGAATCAGCTATAGTCAGGTATAAGCCGTATTCAATGAATAAACCATTAGGTTTAACACTTAGTATGGCTTCAGAAAATTGTGTATTTCCGTAACCTGACCAATTATGAGGATCGGTTAAGTTGATATAATTATATGCTTTACCATTTAGGTTAAAGACAAATATTAACAGCAAGCTGAGGAGTATATTTTTTATCATTGCCAAAATTTTTAAGTCGTAGGCAAATATACTCAACAGGATAACAAATTGCAAGTATTATGAATCTTATTTTAAGCTATTTAGATGAATTCCAAAAACAGCTTTGGGCACAAGATCTTTGACGGTTTTTACTATAGATTCGGTATCAATCTGGCAAATTTTGTGTAGTTCTTCCACTTTTCCATGCTGGATAAATTCATCGGGAATGCCCAATCTGATAACTTTATTGGTATAGGTATTGTCGCACATGAATTCAAGAACCGCAGACCCAAAACCGCCCTTAATACTGCCGTCTTCAATTGTAATGATGGTAGGGAAATTCTTTAAAACTTCATGCAATAACTCTTCGTCTAAGGGCTTAACAAAACGCATGTCGTAAACAGCAATATTTATGCGTTCCTTTTCAAGTTGTTTAGCTGCTTCTAATGCAAAATTGCCTGGATGACCAATACTTAGGATAGCTATGTCAGCACCAGATTTTATCATGCGTCCTTTCCCTATCGAAATTTCCTTAAAGGCTTCCTGCCATTGAGGATAAACACCATTGCCACGAGGATATCTGATTACAAAAGGCCCTTTATTTGGTAATTGAGCAGTATACATTAAATTACGCAAATCAATTTCATCCATTGGTGCTGCTATGGTAATTCCTGGAATACAACGCATATAAGCAATATCATATACCCCATGATGAGTAGCTCCATCTTCACCAACCAAACCTGCTCTATCTAAACAAAGTATTACATTGAGTTTTTGAAGGGCAACATCGTGAATGATACTGTCAAATGCCCTTTGCATGAATGATGAATAAATGTTGCAATAGGGTACTATGCCCTGAGTGGCAAGTCCCGCTGAAAAAGTTACCGCATGTTGTTCGGCAATACCCACATCAAATACTCGATGGGGCATTTCAGCCATCATTATGTTCATTGAACAACCACTGGGCATGGCAGGTGTAATTCCTACAATATTTTCGTTCATGCGAGCCAGTTCAAGCAAAGTGCACCCAAATACATCCTGATATCTAGGGGGTGTTTTTTGAGCTCCAGCTTTTTTTATAATTTCACCCGTTTCTTTATTAAACTGACCGGGAGCATGCCAGAGTGTTTGGTTTTCTTCGGCATGTTTGTATCCTTTTCCTTTTACTGTAAGGCAGTGAAGGATTTTTGGACCTTTTAATTCTTTCAAGTCTTTAAGAACGTGAATAAGGTAAATAAGATCGTGACCATCTACTGGTCCGAAATACCGAAAGTGTAAAGATTCAAATAAATTGCTTCCTGAAAAAAGTGTAGTTTTTAATCCTTTCTGAATTTTGCGGATATAATTGCGGGCAACAGGTCCGTATTTCCCCAACAAATTCCATAGTTTGGTTTTGGCTTTATTATATGTTTTTGAAGTTGAAATATCAATAAGGTATTGACTGAGTGCTCCAACATTGGCATCTATGGCCATGCGATTATCATTGAGTATCACCAATAGATTGGTATTGCGAATACCAGCATTGTTGAGACCTTCGAATGCCAAACCACCCGTTAGCGATCCATCTCCAATAATGGCGATTACTTGTTTTTCCGGATCTTTATGTAATTCCGCAGCAACCGCAATGCCTAACGCTGCAGAGATGGAAGTAGAAGAATGTCCAACACCAAAGGCATCGTATTCACTTTCGTCCATTTTAGGAAATCCGCTGATACCATTTAGTTTCCGATTGGTATGAAAACGATCTTTGCGGCCGGTGAGTATTTTATGCGCATAAGCTTGATGTCCTACGTCCCATATCAATTTATCGTTTGGCGTGCCATATACATAATGCAATGCTATACTAAGCTCCACCACGCCCAAGTTGGCTCCCAAATGGCCTGGATTGCCTGAAACCTGATCAATAATAAATTCCCGAAGTTCGCTGGCTAATTGCAACAACTCTTTGTTGTTTAGTTTTCTCAGATCCTCCGGTGTTTCAACCTTCTCTAATATCATGCCCAATACTTAACGTAAGTAATTTAGTTATACAAAGGTACGATTTTATTTTTTTATTATCCATGTTAAGGCTATGTTTTTAAGTATTTTTCACAAGTTTGAATATAAAATGGATTGAATTAGAAGATAGTTATTTATTGAAATGGATTCGATATCTAATTTTTTTATTATTTTTACGCATGAAAATATTTTTTAGCAATTCATTTTGAATAAGATTATTATGAAGCAATCTCTTTTTTTTATTTCGGTTTTGTTTTTAACCATACATTATTCTTGTGTTCCTTTGAGTAAGTTTAAAGAAATGGACAAGCAACGCAAAGAATGCGATGCCGAAAGGGGACAATTGAAAGGGCAAAATGAGAAATTGTCGGTTGAAAATACAGAAGCCAACCGCCGTATTGAAATGCTACAAAAGAGTAATCAGCAATTGGTGAAGGATAGTATGGAAAGGCTTTCGCAAATGAATAACCTGAAAAAGGATAATGAGAAATTGATGCAGCAAAGCAGCGAATTGCAAAAGTCGCAGGAAGAATTATTGAAAGGTAATGCCCGCGAAACAGCCCGCCTAATGGGACAACTTCAAACCACACAAGAAGACCTCCAAAAGAAAGAAGATAATTTACGTATTCTTGAGCGTGATTTAAATATTCGAAAATCGGAAATTGATAAGCAAAGCCACGAAATTAAAGAAATGCGGGATGCCCTTAATAGAAAGGATTCTGTTGTTCAAGCCTTGAAAAATAAAGTTACTCAAGCTTTATTGGGATTTGAAAACAATGGGCTTACTATTAAAATTAAAGATGGAAAAGTATATGTTTCAATGGATGAAAAACTACTGTTTAAATCTGGAAGTACTATAGTGGATCCTAAAGGAGTGGAAGTACTTAAAAAGCTGTCGAAGGTGTTAGAACAAAATGTAGATATCAATGTAATGATTGAAGGTCATACCGATGATCTGCCTTATAGAGGCAAAGGAGATATGAAAGACAATTGGGATTTGTCTGTCTTGCGTTCTACTTCTGTAGTGAAAATTTTGATTGAGTCTTCGTCTATAGATCCCAAAAGATTGATGCCTTCTGGTCGTGGTGAATTTATTCCTGTGGATACTCAAAAAACTGATGCTGCAAGGGCTAAAAACAGACGTACCGAAATTGTATTAACGCCCAAACTCGATGAATTATTAAAAATACTGGAGAATAATTAAGGGATGGAGAAGCCATTTTTAGATTTAAAAGAATATCTGAGGAAGAGTGAGTCACGTTTTCTTAGAAACCTGCCCGGGTTCCTGATTTCAATTATGAAATGGGTAATTGTAGAAAAAAAGATCAATAGTTGTTATACGGTTATTAAAGAGCATTACAAAACTGATTTTGCACAAGCAATTGTAGATTATTTGAACGTTAAAGTAATCATGCATTATCCGCCAGGATTAGAGCAAACTAAAAGATGCATATTGGTCGCCAATCATCCCTTTGGTGCAGTAGATTCTTTGATATTCATGTCTTCGGTAAAAAAAATATTTCAGTCGGAGTATAAAATAATTGCCAATGAAATGCTCCTGCATATTCCCAATTTAAAGCCTTGTGTGGCGCCTGTAAATGTTTTTAAACGCAATTCTAAAGAAACCATACAGCTTATTAATCAAATGTATGCAGGCGATGAGCATGTGCTATCTTTTCCTGCTGCTGAAGTATCAAGGGTATTTAATGGAAAAGTTTGTGATGGAAAATGGACCAAGAGCTTTGTGCAAAAAGCGATCGATTTTCAAAGACCCATTGTGCCGGTTTTGATAGACGGATATAACTCGCGTTTTTTTTATGGGGTGTATAAGTTTAGAAAATTATTGAGAATTGGCGCCAATTTGGAATTGCTGCTGCTGCCTCGCGAATTGTTTAATAAGAAAAACCGAACCGTTAATATTTATTTTGGTAATCCAATTCTTCCTGAAACAATGGATACTGCAAAGCACAATGAATTAAAATGGGCTGAAATTATTAGGGAAAAAGTATATTCCTTGAAGAATAGTTAAAAATTGTCTACCACTGATTTTACAATTTCTTTTAGTCGGTCGTTGGTATAAGGTTTGGTCAAAAAAATGTCGAAGCAATGCGATTTAAATTTTTCCTGAAAGAGAATTTCATCATAGGCCGTAAGTGCTACTAAAAAAGTTTGTTCTTTAGTAATTCCAAGGTCATTCCGAATAAAGTTTGCAGCGTCTATTCCATTCATTTCAGGCATTTCAATGTCCATAAAAATGATGTCATAAACATTTTCTTTTACTTGTTCTATTGCCTGTTTTCCATCTGCCGCTTCATCTGCTATGTATCCGTGACTTTTCAGCATTTCTCTCAAAATAAATCGAAGGGAAAGACTATCGTCAACTATTAATATCTTCATTTTATAAAATAATTATGAGGCTAAGATATGAAAATTTATTAAATTAGCCCAATAATTTTTAATATATTGAAAGATATGTCCCAAAATAGTCGTACTGTAAAGGTGGGTTTAATTCAAATGCAAGTGAGTGCTGATAAAAGTGCCAATATCAAAGCTACTGAGTTGAGAATTAGAGAGGCGGTTGCTAGAGGTGCTCAAATAATTTGTTTACAGGAATTATTTGCTACAGAGTACTTTTGTAAAACACAAAATCACGATTTTTTTGCATTGGCTGAACCTGTTTCAGGTAATACCGGAATTTGGGCACAAAAGCTATCGGCTGAATTGAAAATAGTTATTATTGCTTCATTTTTTGAAAAGAGAACAGAGGGTTTATACCATAATACGGCATTAGTTACCGATGCAGATGGTTGTTTGCTGGGTATTTATCGTAAAAGTCATATTCCTGATGATCC
>JAIFLP010000082.1 GCA_020049015.1 Bacteroidota bacterium
GCTTAGCTGAAACATTATAGCACCAAAGCATTTTGGAAGGAACAGATGTAATAAAGTTTGAATTTAGTTTAGCAATATAATATCCGTCGTTCATTATATTATTAACTTTTCTATTTCCTGAAATATAAATATCACCCGTAGTATTACCGGGCAAATTAGTTGTTCTTATTCTAAAAACATCCTGAACAGTTCCTTTAGGGAAATGAATAAATGAAATTACATTATGTAAATCGGATGACAGTTGCATGATAAATCCGATTGTATCACCGCAAACAGAATTTATGGAATCGGCTGAAATCTGCACTGGAAGGACACTGTTTGGCAACCAATTTAAATTAGTACATCTTCCTGCAATCAGAATTGTTTTATCAGATAACTCAACTACATCGTTAATTATTTCGTTGTTTGTATCACCAAAATAAAACAGCGTATTTTGTGAAAACAGAAATTGAGATAACAAACTCAAACAAATAGCACCTAGTATCGTTTTCATTTCTGTATAATTTTATTTGTGGTTAAAATTAGTTTTGTTGCATTGGTTTAGTAAAACTACGTTATAATTTTATATTTTCATCTATAATTAATGATTTTAACATTTATAATCCTTAAATTCTCTATAGGTTTAAAATCGATATCGGGATTTTGATTTGTTAGATACCAAATATCATAGTAATCGCGTGGGGCAATGTATGACATGGTTTTATTGAAAAACGATTTTCGGATTTTAGATATTTTTTTTGCTTTGACATTAAGTCTAGCGGTCCGGACGGGACTCTTGATAACGCAATTTAAAAAACACATTATCATTATTTTATGTAAAGCCTGTTTAATAAAACCACCGTTTCGCCACAGAGCAATATTTTATATGTGAACTATCAATATATCACAAAGATAGTGATTTTATTTTAAAGATGCAAATGGAAGCAGATGAATTATTTTCTGTTTTATTCAGAAAATGGGTTATTTTTGTATATGTCAATTGCAATTTAATTTTATTTCGACGATCAGAAAAAATCTCAGATGTGTTTTTTATAAATTCGAATTTTGGTTTATTTAAATTTTAAAAATGAGAATTATATTGATAAATTTCTTATTGTTTCTTACAATTCAAGTATATACTCAGACAAAGATTGTAGGGAGAATTGTTGATTATAGTTCGAATAAACCATGTGATGTAGGTACATTAGAAGATTCTATTTTATTCGCAAGATTGCTAGTATCGATTATGAAGAGTATATAAATTAGATAAAAGATTTATTGTTTAAATTGCAATCTAATAAAAGAGAATAATGAAGTAACATATAAAGCTATTGCAGAAGAACTTTCTATTAATGAATCAGCGGTGGGTGATCGTATAAAAGTATTAAAATGAAAAGGTGCTATTAAAAGGGATGGTATTACTAAAGGGAAATGGATAATACTAATCAATATTTAAGTAAAATTCATCGAAGAAAAATTAGAACGTGCATTAACTGAGTTATTGGGACAAGAGGTTTTTAAAAGAACTAAAGTTTGAAATTAGAAATTATGACACTATTTGAACTCATAAAATCGAATGCATGGTTAAGTGTTAAGTTGTTCCGGATTCGACCAGAACGAAGTTCAATCACAATTCAATCATATTAAAAGTATTAAAGACGAATACGATAATTTAAGCCCGGATGAAAAAAAGAGTAAAACCTATACCCTTGATGAAGTAAAAATGAAGTTTGGTTTTTTCGATTCAGAAGAAGGTCAGAATGAAGAAGAAAAGCGGAAACGAAGAAAAAAGGGTTAATTTAAATTTTGTAAACGCAACCGTATTTTATTAAATTTCAAAATGTCCAGTTTATATACTAATAAACTGGACAAATGTTTTATCTTTGCATTATAATAAAAAGAATGAAAACAACTGAATACATATCACTTACAATCGACAGATTTCCGAAAGGATATGTATTCACCTATGCCGACTTTACTGCCGAGGCGAACCCAAAAGAAGCCGTCATTAAAGCACTGAATCGTATGGTTGCTTCGGGTAAAATTGCCAAACTATCAAAAGGTAAATACTACAAACCCGAAAATACCCCATTTGGTAACCTTCAACCCAATCAGGCTCAAGTGGTAAAAGATTTGCTGGAAGAAAACGGAAAAATTACAGGCTATCTCACGGGTTACAGCATATACAACCAACTGGGCTTAACAACACAAGTAAGCAATACCATACAAATCGGAAAAAATCAGGTTCGCCCCAATTTTAAAAGAGAACGCTATGCCATTGCTTTTGTAAAACAAAAAAACACCATCACCAAAGAGAACATTCCTTTGTTGCAGTTACTGGATGCTATCCGCTACATCAAAAAAATACCTGATGCCAATATAGAAGCCTCCTGCAAACGGTTTTTAGCCATTATCAAAAACTTTACGGACAAAGAAATCAACACCTTGGTTCGCTTGGCATTAAAATATTCACCAGCTACAAGGGCTTTATTAGGTGCGTTGTTAGAGCAATTACAACAAAGCAAAGTAATAGAACCACTTTTCAAATCGTTGAATCCAATTACTAAGTATAAACTAACGGGTGCAACGAAAGTTTTATCTACCAACGAAAAATGGAACATTGTATGAACCTGCACCACAGCACTTGGATATTAAGTTGGAATTTGTTGAAAAAGATTACTGGATAAAAATTGTCGAGATAAATTCATTTACCAATCCTTTTCCATACAAAAGACTTACCATTCAGAGTATGGTTTTTGCCTTTGATACCATTCTGCAACACGATAGAGAAATGTTTGAAGAGCCGACAGGTTGGCAAACTAAAGCGATTGCAGAATCTCCATTGGTAAAGGATTTTTCAAACTTATGGAAACAACTTAAAGAAAAATATCAAACAGAACTTTCAGCATTAGCATACAGACCAATACCAGATGAAAAAGATGTTGCAAAATGTTTTGAAGAATTAATAAAGAGAATTGAATGAAATTCATCGAAGAAAAATTAGACTAATGCCCGAACAACAAAACATAGAGTATAAGCAAAGCTGGCAGGATGATTACCTTCAGCAATTTTTCCTTTATTTAGCTTTTAAATTTCATTAAACAAGCATTATAAATACATTGAATTTACATTTAAACGACATTTAAATCCATTATAAAAACATTAATAATTAGTGTTAAGTATTAAAATTTCTATAAAAATATTTCTTTTTATTATTATATTCTTCTGCACTCTTGCTGTGATTAAAATATTTTTTTTATTTTTTATTGTGAATGGGTATGTCGCAATGCAAAATTTGTTCCAAAGTTGTAATTACTTAAAGCATGGTGAATCAAGTATTAATTTAAATTTATGGTTATGATGTAAAAATTATCAGCTAAATCAAAAATCATCTTACCACCTTACCCTATTTTTAACAGAATCCTTGCTATTCCTACTGTTGATAATGGGGTAAGATGTTTTTTTATCTTACCACTTATCTTACCACCTTACCCCGATTGATTTATAAAATATTGTTATATAACACCCTAACAAAGTAGACTTTCTATGCCTTATTTATCAGTATAATTTATTATTTTTAGCCCAATCAAGGTTATCAAATACACCGTCAAATATTTATTTGAATAATGCCTGAACAACAGAACATTGAATACAAGCAAAGCTGGCACGACGATTACCTGAAATGGGGTTGTGGTTTTGCTGCCCGTCCTCGCAATCCTAAAATAACAAAAGCATGTTTTATGGCAGGATATTGTATCTCAACGTAAGAAAATCAAGAAATGAAGACAATAGACAATACTAATAGTCCTATAGAAACACATTTTGAACAGGTACATTCCATTATTCATCTGCACCGTTCGCGAGCCTTGCAGGTTGTAAACAATGAAAGTTTGCTTATTTGTTGGAACGTAGGGCAATATGTATCTGAAAAATTAAGAACCAGCGATTGGGGCAACAAAGTAGTAACCCAACTTTCGGAATATTTATGCACCAATGACCCAAGTCTTAAAGGGTATAGTAGGCGTAATATTTACAATATGGTTGCTTTTTTTGAATATTCATCGCAGAAGTTTTTACAACTATTATCATCCATAAAGATCAAAAAACAATTTTTGCAGAATGTAACTGCACAATTTATCCCGATGCAGGAAATTCCCCAAATACTTCTTTTCGCCAACTGGAGTATGCATGTCGAAATTATAAACAAATGCAAACTACCCGAAGAAAAGATATTTTATATACTTTATGCTCAAAGAGAAAACTTAAACTATCGAGAATTGCAACGAGCCATTAAAACCAATGCCTATGCAAATGGTCATTGAAATGGCGAAGCAAAATTTAAGCTTTTCCAGAGAAATGGAAATGGATATTTTTTATGAAGGGCAACACATAGCCGAAAAATTGGCAAAAGAACAAGTGCAGAAAAAAGAAACTACAAAACAGAAAAGTAAGAAATAATATGGATTTGTCGAAATACAACCCCAATAGGCAATTTTTACTTTACAAAACCGATAAAGGCGATGTAAAGGTTGATGTTTTGTTGCAAAACGAAACTATTTGGTTGCCACAAAGCAAAATTGCCGAACTGTTTGAGGTAAATGTTCCTGCTATATCAAAGCATCTTAAAAATATTTTTGAAAGTGGCGAATTAAGCGAAAAAGTGGTTGTTTCCATTTTGGAAATAACCACTCAACACGGTGCTATTGTTGATAAAACCCAAAGCATACCCACCAAATTTTACAATCTCGACGCTATTATTGCAGTTGGCTATAGGGTAAACACTAATAGAGCTACGCAATTCAGAATTTGGGCAACGGCTATTTTAAAGGAGTTTATAATTAAAGGCTATACCATGGATGTGGAGCGATTGAAAAATCCACAACCAATTTTTGGGCAAGACTATTTTAAAGAGCAGCTCGAAAAAATAAGAGATATACGAAGCTCTGAACGGCGATTTTATCAGCAAATTACCGATATTTATGCCGAGTGCAGTATTGATTACGATTACAACTCTGAAATAACAAAAGAGTTTTTTGCCACTGTGCAAAACAAGCTACATTGGGCAATTACAAAGCAAACTGCTGCCGAAATAATTGTTACGAGAGCAAACCACGAAAAAGAAAAAATGGGTTTGACCAGTTGGAAAAACTCGCCCGACGGAAAAATAAGAAAATCAGATGTTTCAATTGCTAAAAACTATCTTACCGAAGAGGAATTAAAGCCTCTCAATCGCATTGTTTCCATGTATTTAGATTATGCCGAAGACCAAGCCGAGCAAGGAAATGTAATGACAATGAAAGATTGGGCGGAAAAGCTAAATGCTTTTCTTCAATTTAACCAAAAGGATATTTTGCAAAACTCAGGCAAAGTAACTGCTGCAATAGCAAAAGAATTTGCCGAAAAAGAGTATGAAAAATACAAACCAATTCAAGATAAGTCGTTTGAAAGCGATTTTGATAAAGAAATAAAAAAACTACTAAAGAAATAATATGTCAGAAAATGCAATCGTATCAAAAGTGTGGAATTTTGACAACGTTCTTAGAGTGGATGGAAATATTTTAAATTTAATGTTGGAGCAAATTAATAAAGAAGTAAAATGAAGGAGCTTACAGACGCTATAAGAAAACTTGCAGAAAGCCAAAAACAATTGGCAAAGCAAGCCTGCGAGCAATACAGTCCTTTGGTTAACAACATTATAAATAACGGAAGCAAAGATGTTAACCACATTTGCTATACCTTAGATTTTATGCTAGATTTCTGCTTCGATGAACAAATGCTAATGCTCTATCGTCGCCTATGTCGGCACCTGTATAGTATTGACCAACACGCCGCCGCCGATTATGTAAGATATTACCGAGATATGTGGGACGAAGAAGGTGTGAACACTTTGAAATGATTTTAATTTTACTGGCCAAATAGATATTTATCTTACCACCTTACCCCGATGGTTTTATAAAATCTTGTTAAATAACATTCTAACAAAACAGTTATTCTGTGCCCTATTTGTCAGGCAAATTTATTATTTTAGCCCAATACAATTGAATCATTTTAATCAAATAAGAGTACGTGTAATTAGATAGGAAACATAAGTTTGTTTCTTATTTATTTTTAATTAATTTAAAATAATAGTTGAGTTTAAAAGATAAATAGATGGCAATCAAAAAATCTGAATTATACAGTTCCCTGTGGGCAAGTTGTGACGAGCTAAGAGGCGGAATGGATCCAAGTCAATACAAGGACTACATACTTGTGTTGTTGTTTGTGAAATATGTTTCCGACAAATATTCTGATGACCCTGATGCAATCATTTCAATTCCCGTAGGTGGTAGTTTTAAAGATATGCAAGCCCTGAAAGGCAATAAAGACATTGGTAATCAAATCAATATTATTATTGGTGAGTTGGCTAAAGCCAATGATCTTAAAGGTGTGATTGATGTTGCCGATTTTGCTGATGATGATAAATTAGGCAAAGGCAAAGAAATGGTGGACAAGCTTACCAACCTTATTGCCATTTTTGAAAACCCTTCACTGGACTTTAGTAAAAACCGTGCAGGCGGTGATGATATCTTAGGTGATGCTTTTGAATATCTGATGAAAAACTTTGCCACCGAAAGCGGAAAAAGCAAAGGACAATTCTACACTCCAAGTGAAGTAAGTCGTGTAATGGCAAAAGTGTTGAGCATTCACGATGCAACCAACAAAACAACTTTTTATGACCCAACCTGCGGTTCGGGTTCTTTGCTGTTAAAAGCATTAGACGAAGCCGATGGCAAGGGTACTATTTACGGACAAGAGAAAGATGTAGCGACTGCTGCATTGGCTCGTATGAATATGATTTTACACGGACAAGAAGCCATTGAAATACACAGAGGACAAAGCACACTTTCCGACCCTTTTTTTAAAGATAGCAATGGGCATTTAAAAACCTTTGACTTTATTGTTGCCAATCCGCCTTTCTCTTCTGTAAACTGGGCTACAGGTTTTAATCCGCAGGACGACCTTTATGGGCGTTTTGAAAAAGATGAAGTAGAAAGTGCAAAAACAGGTAAAGCATCTTACAAAACCCCACCCGATAAAAATGGCGATTATGCTTTTCTCTTGCACATACTTAAATCATTAAAAAGCACGGGCAAAGGAGCTTGTATTTTGCCTCACGGTGTATTGTTCAGAGGAAATGCAGAAGCTGAAATCCGCAAAAGTTTAATTGAACGGGGTTATATCAAAGGCATTATTGGTTTGCCTGCCAACTTGTTTTACGGTACGGGCATTCCTGCCTGCATTATTGTGATGGACAAAGAAGGTGCAGATGAAAGAAAGCATATTTTTATGGTGGATGCCAGCAAGGGCTTCATTAAAGACGGTAACAAAAACCGTTTGCGTGAACAAGACATTCACAAGATTGTGGACATTTTTAATAAGCAAACAGAGCTACCCAAGTTTAGTCGATTGGTTAGTGTAGAAGAAATCAGCGACCCGAAAAACGATTACAACCTGAACATTCCCCGATACATCGACAGCCAAGAAGCCGAGGATATACAAGACATTGAAGCACATTTATTAGGTGGTATTCCTAATGCTGATATTGAAGCGATGAATGAATATTGGGTAGTGTATAAAACCTTAAAAGCAGAATTATTTTCGGCAAGTAAAAGAAAGCAATACAGTCAATTAAAAATAAGCAAAGACAATATCAAACAAACCATTTTTAGCCATCCTGAATTTGTGAGTTTCAGCGAAGTGATGGACGATTTATTTACTGATTGGAAAACACGAAATACCAAATTATTAAAATCTCTAACTATTGGTATTAAACCGAAACAAACCATTTTCAGAATTTCGGAAGATGTGTTGAGTACCTACACAGGCAAAGCCCTGATGGATAAATACGATGTTTACCAACATTTGATGAATTACTGGAATGAGGTGATGCAAGACGATTGCTATTTGATAGCCGTTGATGGTTGGAAAGCCGAACTGAGTATCATAAAACAAACAAAATCTGCTACAGTTTGGGATTGCGACTTGGTGCCAAAAACCTTGGTGATTGATCGCTATTTCTTAACCGAGAAAAAAGCGATTGAAAAATTGGAATCAGACAAAGAAGCCATTGCCACACAACTCACTGAACTGGAAGAAGAACACAGTGCCGAAGAAGGCTATTTTGCTGAATTAGATAAAGTAAACAAAGCCAATGTCCAAAAGCGATTGAAAGAGCTATTGTCAACAAAACCGAAAGCTAAGAAGCAAAATTTAGCAATAGCAGCCGAACCCGAAGCCGCTTATGGCGAACAAGCTGTGTTGGAATTGTATTTGAAACTATTGGACGACCAAGCCGAACTGAATAAAAAGATAAAAGAAGCCATTACCGATCTCGATAAAAAAGTAATTGAACGATACAAAACACTCACCGAAACAGAAATAAAGCAATTGGTGGTGGACGATAAATGGATGGCAAGCATAGAACGAAGCGTAAAAACTGAAATGGAACGCATTAGCCAACGCCTTACCCAACGTATAAAAGAACTGGCTGAACGCTACGAAACACCATTACCTAAAATGGAACTTGGGCTGAGCGAAGTCGAAGCCAAAGTAACTGCTCACCTTCAAAAAATGGGTTTTGTATGGAAATAGATAAAATACAGAAGAATCTATACGATGATATTGCTCGACTTGTAGAAGAGGCAAGGTCTTATGTAGCAAGTACTGCCAATAAAACAATTACCCTTATGTATTGGAAAATTGGCCACCGAATTAATACGGAATTACTTGATAATAAAAGAGCTGAATACGGAAAACAAATTGTGTCGCAGCTGGCGACACAATTGCAAGAGCAATATGGCAAAAGAGGATTTGAAGAAAAAAATATCCGTAGGATGATTCAATTTGCTCAAATTTTTTGCGATGAACAAATTGTCGTATCGCTGATACGACAATTGAGTTGGACTCATTTTGTTGCATTAATTCCGATAAAAGAGGAAGTGAAACGTGAATTTTATGCACTTATGTGCCAAACTGAACACTGGAATGTAAAAACTCTCAGAGCTAAAATAGATGGCATGCTCTACGAACGCACACTCATAAGTGGCAAACCTGATGAAGTAATAAAAACAGAACTAACGAATATGCAAAAAGGTGAAAATTTTTCTCCCGATTTAATATTCAAAAGTCCTTACTTTTTAGATTTTACAGGACTTAAAGGAATGTATAGCGAGAAAAGCCTTGAAGACAGCCTTATTGTTTCGCTCGAACAGTTTATTATGGAGCTTGGTGCGGGGTTTAGCTTTGTAGAACGCCAAAAACGAATGATTATAGACGGCGAAGATTTTTATTTAGACCTGCTTTTTTACCACCGAAAACTGAAACGACTCATTGCCATAGAACTAAAATTGGGCAAATTTAAAGCCGCCCACAAAGGGCAAATGGAACTCTACCTACGTTGGCTCGATAAATACGAAAAACAAGCAGGCGAAGAAACACCGCTTGGGCTCATACTCTGTGCCGAAGGCGGACACGAACAAATAGAACTCCTACAACTGGAAAATGTAGGCATAAAAGTAGCCGAATACCTTACCGAATTGCCCGACAGAGAACTACTGAAACAAAAACTCCATAGAGAATTGGAACTCAAAAGGCAATTGTTTGACAATAGAATGGAGGGCGAAAATGAGTAATACGGCATACAAAGAAACCGAAGTGGGTTTAATTCCAAGTGATTGGGATATTGACTACATCAAAAATATAGCTGTAATAAAAACAGGAAGCAGAAATACGCAAGATAGAATTGAAAACGGATTATATCCATTTTTTGTACGTTCTCAAACTGTTGAAAGAATTAACTCATATTCTTTTGATGGAGAAGCTGTATTGACGGCGGGTGACGGAGTTGGTGTCGGAAAAGTAATTCACTATGTAAATGAAAAGTTTGATTGCCATCAACGAGTTTATAGGATTAGCGATTTTTCAGAGAAATTAAACGGCTATTATTTTTATCTCTATTTCAGCAATAATTTCTTAAACCGAATTATGCAAATGACTGCAAAGTCATCTGTTGACAGTGTGCGAATGGATATGATTGCGAATATGCAAATTCCCATTCCCCCATCCAAAGCCGAACAAGCCGCCATAGCCACCGCCCTATCCGATGCCGATGCCTTGATAAGCAGTTTAGAAAAACTCATTGCCAAAAAACGCAATATCAAGCATGGGGCAATGCAGGAATTGCTGAAACCGAAAGAGGGTTGGGAAGCCAAGAAGTTGGGGGAGATTCTGAAAGTAAAACATGGAAAAAGTCAAAAAGAAGTTGAAGAAAGAAGTGGTAAATACCCAATTTTAGGTACTGGTGGATTAATGGGTTTAACGAACCATTTTCTATATGACAAACCTTCTGTTTTGATAGGAAGAAAAGGAACAATTGATAAACCGCAGTATATGGATACACCCTTTTGGACTGTCGATACTTTATTTTACACAGAAATATTTGAAGGATATAATGCAAAATTTATTTTCTTTATTTTTAATCTTATAGATTGGTATTACTTTAATGAAGCCTCAGGAGTACCAAGTCTTAATGCAAAGACAATAGAAAAGATTGAAAAGTACTTTCCATCTTTTGAAGAACAAACCCGCATCACCACCATCCTTTCCGATATGGATGCAGAAATAAGTGCCCTAGAAAGTAAATTGGAAAAATACAAAAAGGTGAAATTGGGGATGATGCAGGAGTTATTAACAGGAAAAATAAGGTTAGTATGAGCGAAAATATCGAAGCCTGTATAAAAAAAGTAGATAAGGTACTCGAAAATGAACTCAACATACCCGAGTATCAGCGGCCCTACCGATGGACAGAAGCAAATGTGAGGCAATTATTATATGATGTGCATGAGAGCTGGAAACTGGGTAAAAATTCATATCGAATCGGTAGTATTATTCTACATACCGAAAAAAACAACCTTCTGAATATTGTAGATGGTCAACAGCGATTGACTACAATTTTATTGGTATTGGCGGCTTTAGGCAGCAGTGTTGGTAAGGATTTACGCAGTAAATTAAAATACAATCACATCGATTCAAAAAACGCTATAAGCAAAAACAAAATATTTATAGATAAATGGATTAACGAAAATATTCAAATAGAAAAGGATGATTTTTGTAAATACCTGACACAATATTGCGAATTTGTTGAAATTAAGGTACAGGATTTATCTGAGGCTTTTCAAATGTTCGATTCGCAAAACGGCAGAGGTAAAGAGCTGGAAGCATATAATTTGCTAAAAGCTTACCATATCCGAGCCATGGAATCTAACACTTTTGATGAAAAAATATATTGCGACCGTAACTGGGAAAATGCAACACGGTTTCTAAATAATCCGAAAAATCAAACTGATGTTTTTGACATTCTTAAGCAGCTCTTCAACGAGCAACTTTATAGAACAAGATTATGGAGCCGTAAGGATGTAGCTTGGAATTTCGATAAGAAAAAGATTTCCGAGTTCAAAGGCATTTCAATAAATAAGAACAACGCTATGCAGTTCCCTTTTCAAAATCGGGAATTATTGCAGTATGTTATGCAAAATTATTTTCATTCTATAGGTGTTGATGTAAAAGGGATTAAAAGCCGCTTTGCCCATATAAACCCTGAAAATGTTAATCCTTTTGTGTTGCTAAATCAAAATATAATAAACGGGAAAAACTTTTTTGAATACATAGAGTCTTATGTTGAAATATACAAGCAATTATTTAAATCAAACGATAAAACGGTTCTTCACGAATTTAAATCGTTTTATAAAGAATATTGTACCGACTATAAAGGTGCCCATCGCGATGGTGATAAATATTTACTTGAATTGTACAAATCCTTAGTTTTTATTCTGTTCGATAAATTTGGAGAAGAAGGTGTTAATAAATATTACCGTACACTTTATGCCTTAGTTTACAGAGTAAGACTCGAAAAAATGCAGGTGAAATATCCTGCCATTGCAGAGTATCCTGCCTCTTCGCAAATATTTCATACAATAGAAACTGCCAATACATTTTTAGAATTGCAACGTCTCGAACAAATTTCGTACGACGAAATAAAATGCCAAAAAGAGGTAAGCAAAATATTACAGTTTTTCTTCAATCAAGGTGTTTCGGTAATTACGGAAGATACGAATATAAATCTCGACCAATACAAACATCACGATGGAAATTAGGAATTTAAATAAAACATTGAGTGATGTATTTAAGGCAAAATACATTATCCCATTGTATCAGCGCAATTTTGCGTGGTCAGATGAAGAAATAAGCCAACTAATTCAAGACTTGTACGAAAGCTATCGAAAAGATAAAAACAGGAATTATTTTATAGGCAGTTTGGTGGTTTTACGTCGCCGTAATGGTGAGTTTGAAGTAATTGACGGACAGCAACGCCTTACAGTGATTACATTAATAGCAAAGGTTTTGAATGTTGATTTCCTTACAGAACCAAAATTATTTTATGATTCGCGTCCGGAGGTTGAATCTTTTTTTATGTCATTTTATCATACTGGTGAAATAAACGACGTAACCTTCGATTACAAAGTATCTCATTTAGTACATGCCGTTGATGTCATTAGAAGCACAATTATCAATCCGGATGAAAAAGAACAAAAAACGATTTTAACAATCGAAGACGATTTCAAAGCGTTTTTTGGCAAAAATGTAATTATAGTAAAGGTAGAAATACCAAATGATACCGATGTGGCCAATTATTTTGAAATTATGAATAATCGTGGCGAACAGCTTCAAAAACACGAGATTCTTAAAGCCAAGCTAATGGACAGCATCAAAAAGGAAGACGGTTCGCACGATACAGATAAACAAAAACTTTTTTCGAAAATATGGGATGCTTGCTCACAAATGGATATTCCAGTTCAGAAACTGTTTGTCAAACCAGACAGAGAGCAGTTTTTCGGAAACAGTTATGATCTATTTCAAATTAAAGAAGATGAATTTATTTCTTCTGAAAACAAAGTAGCCGATACTGATGAAGAAGAAAATACCATCGAAGCAATCTTGAAGAATGGCTTAAAAATGCGTAGAACTAGATTCCCTAAATCAAAGAATGATGATGAGGATATAATTGACGATGAAAGCGAAGACAAATCAATTATTGATTTCCCAAACTTTCTAATGCATATCTTTAAAATCAAGTACAGCAACACATACAAAGAAAAAATTAGTAACGAAAAATCAGAGAACGATATTCCACTAAATGAAAAAGATTTGCTTTCAGTATTTAATGTTATTTCAAACGATATTGACCCCATTAATTTTATTGTTGATTTATTATACTACAGGACAGTATTTGATAGATATGTGATTAAAGCATCATCGGACGAGAAGGAAGAAGATAATTATAAATGGTCTTTGGATAAACCGTATAAATACACTTATGAGGCAAGGAATACAACCAGTTTGAAATACAAAACAACTTTTGAAAATCAAGAGCGAATTATAAAATGTCTATCATTAATGCAGGTAACATTTCGTAATCGAAAATATAAAAACTGGCTTCAGGAGATTTTAATTCTTTTTTCTGATAGAAGTAAATTTTTAATTGAAAAGGATGAATATCAAAACTTTCTGGATAAGTTGTTATTAGTATACTTTGATACGAATTTTAGTGAATTATCGAAGAAAAAGCCATATAACGAAGGAACTCGCACTCCACATTTTTTATTTAATTATATTGACTATTTATATTGGGTTGACTCTATTAATCAAGGTAATACTAAATTCAATTTTGAATTTAAATACCGTAATTCGGTCGAACATCATTTACCTCAGTCTTTTAAAAACGAAACAAATAAAGATTGGATTGATAATTTGGGGAATTTGTGTCTGATTAGTAAAAATTCAAACTCAAAAATGAATAATGAAGATCCCATCGGAAAAGCAAATACAAGTGGAAAATATTACAGAAACGATTTGCCATCCAAGCAAATAGTAATGTATGATTTAACAAACAAGGAAAAATGTTGGGGCGTATCTGAAATAGAGGAACATTATTACGATGTAATTGATTTATTGGATAAAGCGAAAGAAATTTTGACATAAAGCAAAAAATATGAGCAAAGTAGGACAAATAGAACGTGCCACCCAAAACCGTATCGTAAAGCTTTTTCAGGAAGTTTTACACTATCGGTATTTGGGCAATCTTGAAAAAGAGGAAGAGAACAGCAACGTAGTTGAACCTTTGCTCACAAAGCATTTAACTGAAAAAGGTTACAATGCGTCACTCATCAGCAAAGCATTATTTGAGTTTAAGAAGATTGTAACCATCAACACCAACGATGACCTGTATCAAGCCAACAAAAATGTTTATGCTGCACTTCGCTATGGCATTAATGTAAAAGAAGAAGCAAGGCAAAACAAAACCACCGTTCAATTAATTGATTGGAAAAATCCACAGCATAATGATTTTGCTATTGCCGAAGAAGTAACCATAAAAGGGCAACACAACACTCGTGGTGAGCAAGGTCGAACCAAACGCCCCGATATAGTTATTTATATCAACGGCATTGCAATTGGTGTGTTGGAATTGAAGCGAAGCACCGTTTCGGTTTCAGAAGGTATTCGCCAAAACAACGACAACCAAAAACATCTATTCATAAAACCATTTTACACCACCATTCAGTTGGTAATGGCGGGGCAAGATGTGGAAGGTTTGCGATATGCAGCCATTGATACATCAGAAAAATATTATTTAAAGTGGAAAGAAGTTAGCGAAGAATTTAATCCGAACGACACCTTCCTTTTAGAACTTTCTAAACCCATAAGAGAGCAAGCCGCCAAAGCCGATAATCAATTGGATAAGCATATTATTGAAATGCTTGGCAAAGAACGCTTACTGGAAATATTGCACGATTTTATTGTTTACGACCGTGGACAAAAGAAATTTTGCAGACCCAATCAATACTTTGGTTTAAAAGCAGCACAGGAACATATACGCCAAAAAGAAGGCGGTATTATTTGGCACACGCAAGGCAGCGGAAAAAGTTTAACAATGGTATGGCTCACCAAATGGATAAGGTAATACAATCCAAATGCAAGAGTGCTTATTATTACCGACCGTGACGAACTGGATAAACAAATTGAAAAAGTATTTAAAGGCGTTGACGAACACATTGTAAGAACCAAAAGCGGAGCAGATTTAATTGAAAAACTCAATGCCACCAATCCTTGGCTGTTGTGTTCACTCATTCACAAATTTGGTAACAAAGATGGAGAGGCATCCCATGCGGGTGCCTACGACAGCTACTTGGAAGAACTAAAAAACGCTTTACCAAAAGACTTTAAGCCAAAAGGCGATTTTTATGTTTTTGTAGATGAATGTCACCGAACACAAAGCGGAGATTTGAACAAAGCAATGCGACAACTTTTAGGCGAAAAGGCTTTGTTTATTGGTTTTACAGGAACACCTTTAATGCAAGCCGATAAAAAAAGAAGCATTGAAATTTTTGGTAAATACATACACACTTACAAATTTGACGAAGCAGTAAAAGATGGTGTTGTTTTGGATTTACGCTATGAAGCTAGAGACATAGAACAAAAAATAACTTCGTTAGATAAAATTGATGCTTGGTTTGATAGCAAAACAAAAGGCTTAACCGACTTTGCCAAAACCGAACTCAAACAGAAATGGGGAACAATGAAAAAAGTGTTCAGCTCTGTTGGACGCTTACAAAAAATTGTTGCCGACATTTTGTTGGATATGGAAACCCGTGAACGATTGCAAAACGGCAGAGGCAATGCTATTTTAGTTTCGGATAGTATTTACAATGCTTGCAGGTTCTATCAATTATTTCAAGATGCTGGATTTACACGTTGTGCAATCGTTACATCATTTGCCCCAACACACAGCGACATAAAAGGTGAGGGAGAAGGCTATACCGAAAAGTTGATGCAGTATGACATTTATCAAAAAATGCTCAACGGAAAAGCTACCGAGGATTTTGAAGACGAAGCAAAAAAGCGTTTCATTGACGAACCTGCACAACTGAAATTATTGATTGTGGTTGACAAACTGCTCACAGGTTTTGATGCACCAAGTGCAACCTTTTTATACATTGATAAAAGTATGAGAGACCACGGTTTGTTTCAGGCAATTTGCCGAGTAAACCGTTTGGATGGCGACGATAAAGATTACGGTTACATTATTGATTATAAAGATTTATTCGGAAGCTTAGAAAGTGCTTACAAAGATTTTACTTCCAAAGCATTTGAAGATTATGACAAGTCAGATGTAGAAGGTTTGTTAAGCGACCGTTTAGCCAAAGGCAAAGAACGATTGGATGATGCCTTGGAAACCATTAAAGCACTATGTGAACCTGTTACACCGCCCAAAGGCACACAACAATACATTGCATATTTCTGTGGCAATCCGCAATTGAAAGAAGATTTAAAAGACAGCGAACCAAAACGAGTAGCATTGTACAAAGCTGTTATTTCACTTATTCGTGCTTATGCCAACATAGCCGATTAAATGGAGGAAGCGGGTTATAAGCCAAAAGAAATTGAAAATATTAAAAATGACTTAAAGCATTTTGAAAGTGTTCGCAAAGAAATTCAATTAGCCAGTGGCGATTGGGTGGATTTGAAACAATACGAACCAGCAATGCGTCATTTGATTGATAGCTACATCGCAGCAGAAGAAAGTGAAAAAGTTTCAGCCTTTGATGATTTTAGCTTGGTGGAGTTGTTGGTAAAAGACGGAAAAGGAGCATTAGACAAATTGCCCGACAACATCAAGAAAAATAAAGAAGCAATGGCGGAAACCATTGAAAATAATTTGCGAAAAGTAATCATTGAAGAAAGTCCGACAAACCCAATTTACTATGAAAAAATGAGTGTATTGCTTGATGAATTAATCAAGTTACGCAATGAAGAGACAGCAGAATACGAAAAGTATTTAGAGGAAATAGTAAAGTTAGCTGTAAAAGTAAAGAAGCCCGAAACGAGCAAAGAATATCCTTCAAACATCAATACTCAAGCCAAACGAGCTTTGTATGACAATTTAGATAAAGACGAGCCTTTAACTATTGCAATGGACAGTGCTGTTATTAATGGCAAATACGATGATTGGGAAGGCACACTTTCAAAAGAAAAGCATTTGAAAAATAAAGTGGTTAAACCAGTATTGGAAGAATATAAAAAGCCCGAAAAATTAGACCCAATTTTTGAAGTGATCAAACAGCAAAAGGAATATAAGTAATTGATAATGGATAATTGATAATGAAAGAAAATGTTATTAAAAGCAAGTCGTTTGCTTTTGCTTTGAGGATTGTGAAACTTTTTCAGTATTTACAAACCGAAAAGAAAGAATTTGTATTGAGCAAACAATTGCTTAGAAGCGGCACTTCAATTGGCGCTTTAGTCCGTGAGGCGGAACATGCAGAAAGTAATGCAGATTTTATTCATAAATTATCAATTGCATTAAAGGAAGCTAATGAAAGTGATTATTGGATAGATTTGCTTCATCAAAGCGTTTACTTAGATGAAGTTTCGTGCAAATCTATTCAAGCCGATTTACTTGAATTATTGAAATTATTGGTTTCTATAATAAAATCATCTAAGCAAAATGGAAAGTGATAAGAACATTATCAATTATCAATTATCAATTGGCAATTTAGAAGTTGATGTTGTTCGCAAAGACATCAAGAATATGCACTTGGCTGTTTATCCGCCAACGGGCAGGGTTCGTATTGCTGCCCCTTTGAGAATAGGTGATGAAGCAGTTAGACTTTTTGCTATTTCAAAAATTAGTTGGATAAGAAAGCATCAAAGAAGTTTTCTTGCACAAGACCGCCAACCACCAAGACAATTTAAAGAACGTGAAAGCCATTACTTTCAGGGAAAACGCTATTTGTTGAGAATTATAGAACAGGAAACACCGCCCAAAGTTGTGTTTAAGACCAAAACGTATATTGACCTGTATGTAAGACCAAATAGCACAACAGAGCAACGACAAATTATAATTAATGAATGGTATCGAGCAGAGTTAAAAAAACTCATTCAGCCCATCATAGACAAATGGGAAAAGCAAATTGGCGTTGCCGTTAACGACTGGCAAGTAAAACAAATGAAAACCAAGTGGGGGACTTGCAACATTGAAAAAAAAAGAATTTGGATAAACCTTGAACTTGCAAAAAAGCCATTGCATTGTTTAGAATATATTGTGGTTCACGAAATGATACACTTTTTAGAAAGACATCACAACGAACGCTTTATGAACTTGATGGAAAAGTATATGCCACAATGGATGTTTTATAAAGAAGAATTAAATCGTTTACCAGTAAGCCACGGAGAATGGTCATACTAAAAAACTACAAAGTTTAATAATTAAAAACTACTCTGTCAAAAAACTGCCCAGAAAACTGCCCAGAAAACAGAAAGTCGAATCATTGAATTTCTTGCTTTAAATCCGCAAGCAAGCCGATTGCAGATAGCGAAAGAATTGGGCGACATTTCAGAAGATGGTGTTAAGTACCAACACATAATAGCTAAAAATGCTCGTTTAGCATTAGAGGAAAAAACAGGAAGAAAAGTAGTAACTGGTGAAAATTTTTTTCCACCAAAAAAAGAAAACAAAAAACTGAAATAACTTTTAAACTTTTAATTTTCAAACTTTTAACTACCTCCTATGCCTCCGTCGAATGTATCTTAACAGGCTTTTGCCTGCGATAAATGTGTAAATTGAGTTTGGTTTGATTAGTTTTGAGTCACGATACAAATATATGAAGCCATAAAATTAGAAGCATAATGGAAAACAACATCATACTTTATAGCAGCGAAACAGGTAATGTAAATATTAATGTTACTTACCAGAACGATACTTTTTGGTTGCCTCAAAAAACTATTGCTCAGTTATTAAATTGTAGTGCTGATAAAGTAACATTACATCTAAAAAATATTTTTATTAGTGGCGAATTAGAACAAAATTCAGTTACCGAGGAATTCTCAGCAACTGTTAACGACAGGAAAAGATATAAAACATACCCAATGCAGGAAACAATAGTCACGAACAAGCTATAGAAAAGGCGCATAGCGAATATGAACAATTTAGAATAGAACAAGACAGAAAGTATATTTCTGATTTCGATAAGTAAATAAAAAAAATAAGTAATAAATAGACAACAAGATAAAACTATTACATAAAACAATATGGCAAAATATTTACATACGCAGGCAATTTCAAATGAGCTAACCGATTTAATAAGAGACGCTAAAGAAAAAATCATATTAGTTTCTTATTCATTTCGATTTAATCAACAAATACAAGAGCAGATAAAAACAAAGAGCAGGCTTGGATCACTTTCCGAAATTGTAATTGTTTATGGGAATACAAAGTTTTCCAAGCAAGATGTCGAATGGATGAAAGATATTGATGATTTAAAAATATATGAAAAGACAAACCTGCATGCTAAATGCTATTTAAATGAAAATCGTGCCATCATCTGTTCTATGAACTTGTACGAGTATTCTCAACAAAATAATATAGAAATGGGCATTCTTATTACAAAGGAACAAGACAAAGATGCTTATGAAAATTTATTATTTGAGATAAATAATCTTAAGGTAAATGGCAATCGAAAAGTAATAAATAATCTTGAATTAATTGATTTTGGTTTAAAAGGCGATAGGATAGAACCAGCGGAAAAGATGAATTCAAAAGATTTATCAAATCAAAAAAGTATTTCTTGTCCAACAGAGTTAACTATTGATCAAAAACGAAAAATTTTAATTTTTAAATCATACAATGCATATAAGATTTGGAAAGTTGATGATATTGCTTACCCTGATACTGAAAATAAACATATTAGAGTAAAGCTAAATCTACTAGATCCTAATAATATGAAATTTATTCGTGCTGAATGGTATTATACTATTTTACTGCCTCCAAAGAAAGGTGATATAATTACGGCTAGACTTAATAAAGATTGGCTTAATGGATATGACGATCTTGAAGATTGAAGTTGCTATGAAAATTTATGAATTCGCAAAATTAATTTCAGAATAATTATAATGGATTGTTTAATAGTCAAGATAGTTATATGAACATGAAACCATCAATTATATTACGTTTATCGAGTTGGCGAATTTTTGTTTGGCTCTGAAGTTTACCTTTTTAAATGAATATCAGTCTGGCTAAAAAGGTGTCAAGTTCGGTTTTTTAGTATTACCTGATAATCAATAACTTGCTTTTGTATTTTATAAGAAGGTGCCAAGCTGGTCTATAGAAGGTGCCAAGCAAAGGGACACTTACTGAGTCGATAAAAACGAAGTTTATAAATAAAATATTTATAAAATTGAAAAAGTTTTGAAAAAAGATTGCTGAATAAAAAAATAATTTTACATTTGCATTATCAGCATTCGTTTTGGGTAAATATTTTTCAGCAAACGAGTCAATTAATTCAAAAGTTCTTGAAACTAATAATAATACACCTCTCATGCCTCTCTCTGATGCACACTTGGGGGGTTTTTTCTTTTAAATACCATGTGTAAAAAAGCTTATAACAAAATTCCTTTGTCTACTCAAGACCAATTAGCGTTACTCGAAAACAGAGGATTAGTAATTACTGATAAAAACAAGGCGTTGGCTTATTTACAAGAAATTAGCTATTATCGGCTTAGCGCCTATTTTCTGCCTTACCAACAAACAAAAGATGTTTTTAATGCAGGAACTACTTTCAAACAAATAATAGATACTTACACATTCGATAGGGAATTGCGCTTATTGGTGTTCGATTGTATTGAGCGTATAGAAGTTGCTATTCGTACCCAAATGATTTACAATATGTCTTTGGAATATCAAGATTCTCATTGGCAGGATAATCGCAATCTATTTATTAATCCGTATTATAATAAAGTTAGACATCTAGTTGACCCTTTTGCCGATTTTCAAGCTATTATTTTAAAAGCTAAAACTGCCCGTACCCCAGAAGTTTTCATAAAACACTATGTCGATAATTATCATACCCCTGCCAACCCTCCGTCATGATAATAAGCGAATGTTCTATTTTACTTGCGTTCTAAAGTACATGCTTTTACGAGCGAATCCAAACAATAGCTTAAAAAATAAACTAATTGCTTTATTTCAAAAACACCCAAATGTTCCTGTTCAGTTTATGGGGATACCATCTGATGATTTTACCCAAGCTCCACCTAAATTTCTCCACTCCCAAACCTCCCATTCGCCTTAGCCACTCCCTTATCAACGGTGATAATCACTTCCACTTCATGCGCAAAGCCTTGCTTGCCTCGAAAGTTTTCATAGCCCACCAATGCAGAAATAGCGGCATAAATAGCCACTTCACAAATACTTGCAAACGTAATACTGGCCAGATAAACATTCCCCAGTAATACTTTACCCATTCCCCCAAAAACACCGGAAGTAGTAGCCACTAAAGAATTGATTTGATTTTG
>JAIFLP010000023.1 GCA_020049015.1 Bacteroidota bacterium
GGGATTTTTTTTTCTTTCGAAATTTTTAAACAGTCTTCATATTCTGGTTTTATTTGCATAATTTCATTTCCTTTTCTTGAAATTTTAATGCGTATACTCCCCAAACTACTTGTAAATTCAATTACTTCACGTTGCAGAATTTTCCTCTCAACTGCATAGTAACGAATGCCAATAACAGTGGTTTCTTTATATATTGTGTCAATACACTTTTCTAATAAATTCAATTTACAAATAATGCTCAACAATTGCCCCGGCCTCCCTTTTTTCATTATTACCGGCGTTATGAAACATTCATTTGCTCCCAATTCTAATAATGAATTGATGATATTTTCATACAGTTCAGGATTCATATCATCAATATTGCATTCTGCTACGTAAAGGTGTTCGTGTGTGTAATTGCCTTTAACTTCTTCTTCAGCTAAAATTACTCTCAATACATTTGGTATCTCACCATTTTTATGACCTATGCCATATGCAGTTTTAAGAATAGTAAATTTGTTTTTTTCAGAGAACTCATTTGATAAACAAGCTATGATTGCTGCTCCTGTGGGTGTAGTAGATTCAAAACCCGTGCCTCCTGTTTTTACTGGAATACCTTTAAGTATTTCAGCAGTGGCAGGTGCGGGAACCGGAAACATACCGTGTGCACATTTTACCATTCCCGATCCCAATTGTACAGGTGATGCAATAATTTTGTCAGGCTTTAAATAATCAATGCAAATAGCTGCTCCTATTATATCAACCATTGAATCAATAGCGCCTACTTCATGAAAATGAATTTCTTCAATGTCCTTATTGTGTATCTTGGCTTCTGCTTCACCTATTTTCTGAAATATTTCTAGGCTCATTCTTTTTACGTTATTGTTTAATGAGCTTGACGAAATAATTTGTTTTATTTCCCGCAATCCCCTGTGCGATTCATGCTCATGATTTATTTCATGGTTTGTAATTAGGTGCTGAGGATTAATAAAGGCTTTGGAAGGTATTGACTGATGGCTGTGTTCTTTTCTCTTTTGTTGTAGGTCTTTCAAAATTACTTGAAATTTGGTGCCGTTAATACCCATCTTTTCCGATGGAAAACATTTCAATTCATAACCTGATAGATGTAATTTCATTAATTCTTCTCGTAAATACTCAAATGGAACGCCTAAATCAATCAAGGCTCCTATATTCATGTCTCCGCTTATTCCAGCAAAACAATCGTAGTATAATATTTTCATTCCCCTCAGTTTTTGTACAAATTTATTCAATTTTTTTCAGAATTCTTGAATATCTGATCCTTTTAAACAGATTTCCACTTCTGTCAAATGATATGATTAGCCTCGAAGCTTTCCCTATAATATGATCTTCTGGTAAAAATCCCCAGTGCCTTGAATCTTTTGCGTTTTCACGGTTATCGTCTAAAACAAAATAATAATCTTGCTTAAACGTATAGTTTTTCGATGCTTCACCGTTTAATAAAATGGGTTCTGAAAGGGTGTCTATATTGTTTCCTTCAAATCGAGTCATTATACTATAATATAGTTTGCAATTGCGTTTGTTGAATTTGATAACATCATTTTTCTTAGGAATATACAGTGGACCGTAATGTATATGGTTCCATTCAATTTCTGGTAAAAAAGGAAAAAAATAGGTTTCGTCTTCTGTTTCTATCGACTCATTGTGTTCTAACATTATTTTATATATCCGCTCATCATTTCTCAAGGCTTTTACTTGTTTGTCTGTTAAAAATAAAATATAGGCTTCTTGATCTTTTAGTTTCGAACCTTCTTGAATTTTATATTCCCGCATTACCTTACCTGCTTGCTTTCCTTGATGAAAATACACTTTATACGAATGCTGGGCATTATCAAAAGAAATTACTCTTTTGTTTATATATAAAATCCTGTTTTTAATTTGTATACTATCGCCGGGCATACCTACCAACCTTTTCACCATTAATGGTTTCTTATCGGTTGGAGAAACAGTATCTAATGGATAATTAAATAATACTAAAATGTTTCGCTGAAGTTTTTCTGGTGCATTTAGTCTGATGTAAGGCATGCTTGGCCAACTGATATAGCCTTTCGCTTTTTCTCCAGGTTCCCTATCACTGTATATGGGAATTGATAATGGCGTTATAGGCAGTCTAGGGCCTGTAGACAATTTATTTATGTATAAATAATCACCAGGTAATAATGAAGCAGACATTTTTGTATTTCGCACCATGTAGGTTTGAAATAGCAGTAGCCTCATAAATAAAAAAATGGATAAGGAAATTAAAAATGCCCTTATCCAAATCTTTATGCCTGTTGCTTTTTTACTAGCCATCAAACTCTTTTAAACATCCTGTTCCATCGTATTTTCGCTAACCCACTTTTACTCGGATCTAACGATAACCATATAAAAATTGGTTTTCCTATTACATGATCCTCAGGCACAAATCCCCAAAATCTAGAATCCGCAGAATCATGTCTGTTATCTCCTATCATAAAATAATAAGTCATCCCAAAAGTGTATTCAGTTGTAGGTTTTCCATTAATATATATTACGCTGTCTTTCACTTCAAGCTTATTCTTTTCGTAATAACTAATGATGCGGGAATAAAGAGGCAAATTTTTCACATCCAGCTTAATTGTGCTTCCTTTTTTAGGAATAAATAAAGGTCCATATTGGTCTTCGTTCCAATTAAAATTGGTGCTCCATGGGAATACATAAAATGAACGAAAACCTTTTTCATGAAACATTTTTTCAATTGAAATAACATTGGAAAATCTTCGCAATTTTTCATAGTTTTTGTCAGTTAAGGGAATTACATATGAGTTAGCCGGAACCTTCATGTGTAAAGGAATCATAGCTTCATTGGAAGATTTAACATCGCTAGGATAAATACCCAATTTACTGAGCGCTTTTTCATTAAAAGGATTTCCATTGGTTCCAATTAAATACTTATATTGTATGTGATCAAATTTTTCCTGAGGTTTTCCATTAATAAAAATCATCCCGTCTTTAACTTCCAATGTATCGCCTCCAACTGCTACACACCTTTTTATGTAATTATCAGTTTTATCAACAGGTCTTACTATTATTTCAAATTTTTTCCATACAATTTCTCTACCTTTATTGTAATAATATTGATCACTTTGTAAAGGCAAACCTCTTTGCATTTCTTTGTATTTAATAAACTCAGCTTCCTGAACTATTACTGAAGAATAACTTTCTGATTGTCTCTCAACTACCACTGTATCTCCTTCAGGAAAATTGAAAACCACAATGTCATTTCTTTTAACTTCTTCTAATCCTTTTAATCTTTTATAGCCCCATTCTGGCCATTTAATATAAGATGGGACATTAGTTGTAAATGGCATTGTGTGTTGTACAAATGGAAAAGATATGGGGGTATTGGGCAATTTAGGGCCATATGCTACTTTGCTAACGTATAAATGATCACCAATTAACAATTCTTTTTCCATCGATCCGGTTGGAATTTTATAGTTTTGAAAAAGAAATATATTGATTATAGTAACCGCAACTACAGCAAAAATCAAAGCATCAAACCACTCTATTAACCAATGGTTTTTAACGCCTCTTTTTTTCCAAGGAGACCAATTCACCTTCTTGGTAATGTACATATCAAATACAATAGGCAAGCCTATTAAAAACCAATAATTACCTAACCAAATTACCCATAATATATAGAGAATCGAGGCAAATACATAACGTACTTTTGGGTTATGATAGAATGCATTGAATTGAAGAAAAAAACTTTTTATCATAATATTTTAATTAATTTCAAATTTCTAATAAGTCATCCATCCCATATAAACCCCTCTTTCCATTTATAAACTCAGCAGCCAACACTGCACCCAATGCAAAACCAATTCTGTTTTTAGCACTGTGAGTAAGTTCTATATAATCAACGTCTGATTCATACTTTGTAGTATGAATACCCGGTACTTCGTTTTCTCTAATTGCAGTAATACTTATCGCTTCCTCTGAAACTGCGGGCGATAGAAGCCATTTATTTTTATTGTTAAGATTTGTTAAAATGTTTTCAGCTAATGTTATTGCGGTACCACTAGGTGCATCAAGTTTATGAATGTGATGAATTTCTGTAATACCCACTTCATATTCTTTATAACGATTCATAACTTTTGCTAACCATGCGTTTAATTTAAAGAAGATATTCACTCCAACACTATAATTGGATGCGTAAAATAAGCACTTCTTTTTATCTTCACATGTTTTTTTTATCTCATCAAAATGATCAAGCCATCCTGTAGTTCCGCATACTACCGGTATATCAGCTTCAAAACAATTTAATATATTTTGATAAGCTGAGTGAGGTGTGGAAAAATCAATGGCCACATCTATCATTCCGGGCTGGGTCTTTTTTATATCATCTTGATTGTGGATATCAATTATTAGAGAGATCTGATGTCCTCTTTCCAGGGCAATTCTCTCAATTTCTTTGCCCATTCTTCCATATCCTAATAATGCTATTTTCATCTTTTGCAAAAATATGATAAAAAAAAAGGAAGCCATTTAGCCTCCCTTTAAATTGTTTTGTATGGTTTATTTTACTGATTCAACAATTGCTTTGAAGGCTTCCGGGTGATTCATTGCCAAATCGGCCAGTACCTTTCGGTTCATGGCAATGCCCTTACTGTTAATCTTACCAATGAATTCAGAATAATTCATTCCGTATTCCCTAACAGCTGCATTGATACGTTGTATCCATAATGCTCTGAAGTTTCCTTTTTTCTTTCTGCGGTCGTTAAATGCATATAACTGACCTTTTTCAAATGTGTTTTTAGCTACTGTCCATACATTAGCTCTGGGACCAAAGTTTCCTTTGGTCAGCTTCATTAATTTTTTCCTTTTTGCTCTGGAAGCTACAGAATTTACTGACCTTGGCATAAATTTAATTTTTTTTTAAAACAGCGCCCTGTTTCCAGGAACTTTTTGGCTGATTTTAATGGTTAATACTACTAATAATTACAAGTTAATAAAGGTTTATGCACCTAATAATGCCAATATTCTCTTGCTGTCAGCGTCGCTTACCAAGGTTGATTTAACCAGATTGGCTTTGCGTTTGTTTGACTTTTTTGTAAGAATATGACTCTTAAATGCATGTTTCCTTTTAATCTTGCCTGTACCGGTAAGCGCAAAACGCTTCTTGGCACCTGATTTGGTTTTAAATTTTGGCATTACTATTTATTTAAAAGTTAAACATTTATTTCTTTGGTTTCGGTGAAATCAGTATGCTCATTCTTTTGCCTTCCAGTTTGGGTAATTGTTCTACCTTTCCCTGTTCTTCAACATCCTGTGCAAGTTTTAATAATAAAATTTCACCTTGCTCCTTATATATTATAGAACGACCTTTGAAAAAAACAAAGGCTTTCACTTTGCTACCTTCTTGTAAAAAATTCAAGGCATGTTTCAGCTTAAAATTATAATCATGTTCATCGGTATTTGGACCAAATCTTATTTCTTTTACCACTACCTTAACAGAATTCGATTTCATCTCTTTCTGTTTTTTCTTTTGTTGGTACAAGAACTTCTGATAATCAATTACCTTACAAACAGGAGGATCTACATTAGGCGATATCTCAACCAAATCAAGACCCTGCTCATCAGCAATCAGCAGCGCTTCTTGTAATGTGAATATACCTGGGTTTTCGATGTTTTCCCCAACCAAACGAATTTGTCTGGCCCTGATCTCATTATTGATTCGGTGAGCAGATTGCTTACTTTGTTGATTGCTATTGGCTTTTATTACCACTGGCTTGCCCGAACCCCCTTTGTTGATAAAATTCTCTGCTATAATTTGGTCCTCCTATTTAATTTAATATTCCGGTTTCCCGTTTTTTACTCTAATTGTTTTTTAATTTCTTCTGTAATAAATTCTGCAAACTTTTCTACTGTCATCGCTCCTTTATCACCATCTCCTTGTTTCCTGACCGATACCAAGCCTTCTGATTCTTCCTTCTCTCCAACTATCAGTAAATAGGGGGTTTTTTGTAACTCATTGTCCCTTATCTTTTTACCGATTTTTTCGTTTCTAGAATCAATCAGGGTGCGAATATCGTAATTATTTAGCAAATTTAAAACTTTTTCTGCATAATCATTAAATTTTTCACTAATGGGCAATATCACCACCTGATCGGGGGTTAGCCACAAAGGAAATTTTCCAGCAGTATGTTCCAGTAATACCGCAACAAACCGTTCCATTGATCCAAATGGTGCCCTATGTATCATTATGGGTCGGTGCTTTTGGTCGTCACTTCCTATATACTCTAATTCAAATCGCTCGGGTAAATTGTAATCTACCTGTATTGTCCCTAATTGCCATTTTCTTCCAATGGCATCTTTAACCATAAAGTCCAGCTTGGGTCCATAAAAGGCAGCTTCTCCTGTTTCTACAACGGTCTGTAATCCTTTTTCGGCCGCTGCTTCAATTATTGCTAGTTCTGCTTTATTCCAGTTTTCATCACTACCTATATACTTTGAAGTGTTAGCTGGGTCCCGTAAGGATATTTGTGCTGTAAAATCTTTAAATTCCAAAGTCTTGAATACATATAATATGATATCAATCACTTTTTTAAATTCGTCTTTTAGCTGGTCTGGCCTGCAAAATAAATGGGCGTCATCTTGAGTAAAGCCTCTTACCCTGGTAAGTCCATGCAATTCACCGCTTTGTTCGTATCTATA
>JAIFLP010000038.1 GCA_020049015.1 Bacteroidota bacterium
TAAAAGGGAGCAATAAAGAGTTTGGTCGTTTTTAAATAGTAATATAACAACAAAATGTCCTAAAAGGGATAAGTATTTTAAATTTTATCATTATCTGGTCTTAAAATTAGCATTATAATCAAAAGTATGAATTTTGATATTTCCTGGAATCTGATAATAAAAACGAAGCTTATACTGTCCCGCAGGAAGGTTTTTGTACTCAACTGGAAAACCCGCATGATTACCAGTTGCAGCAGCTTTAGCTTTTAATACATCATACTCATTATGAATGGTCATATCCGCATCAGAAGAAAGCAAACATTTTTTAGCAGTAAAAGAAGCCGAAGCGGTTTTTATATCAGCATCGCTCAGTTTTTGAGCAGACCCATCATCGTTTCGAATTGAAAAATTACAGACCGGCAGCGAAGAGGTTGTTCGATTGAAATAAGATTTATCAAAACCATATATTACATTGAGAAAATTACTTTTCCACTCAGAACCCTCCAATAATAACTCAGCCCTAATCATGGGTTTTACTCCACTCAATTCATAGGCATCAAAAAATTCACCCGAAGACATTTCCACCTGAAGCAGATTGCCTATGAGCTGATCTTTTGGAGCTTCAAAATACAAAGGAGACAACGTAGATTGGTATGCAAAAGATTTCATTTTTTCATCAAAAGTACGGTATTTTGATGTACGGAAATGATATTGATATAATTCCACATCAGAATCCTTTTCTATCTCTTTCCAAGTAAGTTTATTTGTCAATTCAGAACTACCTGCCGTATGTTTCACCAAGGCAAATTGGTATATTTTCCCTGACATCAATCCGGTTGCAGAAGCATCCCATGAAATTATCTTATCATTAATGGAACAAGAATTGTACATGGTTTTCTTATCAGCAATATCGGTAATGCGCACCAATATTTCTTCATATTTATCGGTGTCAATAGTAAGTAAATCTTTTTGCGACTTGTTTAGTATCAAGCTTGAGGGTATGGCTTCATCAACATACAAATTCATCATATTTTTCAAGGGGAATAAAGAATCGATATTTTCATCGGGAATTTTGAGCAAAGGATCTTTTGTTGTGGTAAACGTATATTCATAACGCTCAGAAACTTTAGCATTTCCAACAATTACCGGTAGTTTTCTTCCCGATACAATTTTATAAGGGGTAAGAACCAGTTCAATTTTGTAATTCCCATTTGATGCATCTGAATGATTTAATCGTGCATTGGGTGAAAAGGTATAGGCCATAAAATCGTCGGAAAGCTTCCCTTTACCATCAACTATGGCATTATTAACTTTAAGAACAAGCGAATGATCAATAACAAATTGTGCCCCACTGCCATCATCTAGCGCGAATGTTTTACCAACTGGGTATTTAAAGCTAATCGTAATATCAGAAAGCAAAGAAATATCTTTAGCCCCATTGGCAGGATACACTGTATTGAGGATGGTATCGGAGATGGCATCATCCTCGGTTTCCATATTGCATTGGTCGCCCAATTCGATTTCTTTATTAAAACTGCCCTTCAATTTACCGTTAAACAAAGCATAATAGGCATTGATATGCGCATTTAAATATACAGGGTTTGGCAATTGTGCGTATAAGGTAGCCAAAGCGCCCATATCAAGAATTTTAGGCGAACCAAAATATTTTGTTTTAAGCCAAACCCCAGCCTGAATATAGGCATAAGCCTGACCGGTAGCATACCAACCGTTCATACCTAAGGGCTCAGTAACACCTGCACAGTGGGCATTTCCGCCATAATCTTTCAACATAAAATCGAAACCCAAACCACCTTTAGCATCCACTTTATAAGACTTTTTAGAAATAACCTTATGAAACTGTAAACCCGCACCAAAAGCAAATCCGGAGCCATTATTCAAAGCAGTAGTTTCTCTATAATTCTTAATTTCTGAATTTTCTAAACCCTTATATGCAATTAATGTTGACATAGGTGGTATATCAGGCACCTCGGTGCCAATATCAAAATAAGCATTGGCATTAAGCCCAGCAGTAGGAAAGCTAACACTCAAGCGATCTGCAATTGTTGGCTTACCAACATAAAGAAACCATTTTTCTTTTGATGCAAACATTTCAATTCTACCGGCTTTGATATTATTATCATTTATTTGTCCCCCTTTAACCAAAACCTTTTTATTCCTTTCAACCTTCATAAATGCTTCGGCATTAAATGAAAAATAAGACTCATTTTTTTGAGGTTCATGAACAATTCGGGCAGCCAAGGTAGCATAAATAGAAGAATTTGCGCGTTGGTCTATTTCTGTCATAAAATATGCATTGCCATCTAAATACATAGCAAAAGAACCCGCATCTCTGAATACCGCTTCCAACGAAACATTACCATTAAAAGTAGATCGTTTCGACATGGTTCCTATTTCCATAGAAGCTTTTAATCCCAGTTTAACTGATTTATCGGGCTCATATACTACTCCAGAAATTGATTGCTCTGGCTTATCTACTATACCTGTTAGCACCTTTGCAGTTTCTGTTTCTTTAGGTAAATCAATTGTTGCACCACTTCTTTTCATTTTATAATATGCTCCACCATCGAAACCATACGCACCAATATCGGCAAATAAAGGAATGGCCTTACTGGAAGAAACCATGGCATCAACATACCAATATCTAAAGTCTTCCACCTTACCAAACTGAACCACCGCACCCAACTCCAATTCGGGTTTGAACCATCCCTTCACCGCACCTTTGAAACCATAGCCGTACTTGATGTGATGATCAAACAATTTTAAATAACCTTCGAACTTTACAGCATTTAAATCTGCTGCCACAAATATTTCCTCAAATACTAATTTTGTTTCAATATTACTATTATTATTTTTCCAACCCCATAAAGTAAAACCCGCATCGGCTGTAATACCGGTCTCATCAGAAGGAGCCAAATTAAGTTTGACATTGAATTCCAGACCATATCTGCCATTCAGATATTCGTTCGTGGGATTAATTTTCACAAATCCCAAATCTTTAATGCTCACCGGAAAATCTTTCACCGCAATTTGTTTTCCACCACTCAGAGAGAACTTTTTAATGTCAAAATCAGCATCTGATGTAATTTCCAAACCCTCAAAATAAATACCCGGCAGATTAAATTTATCAGATTCCTTCGTAATAGTTATGCTTCCATTCAAATACGCAGAAGGTTTAAATGTGCCATTTTCCCGCTTCATTTCAATTCGGGAGCCTTCAAAGATATTAAGTTTTGCTGCGAGATATTCTAATTTATAAGAAAGTTCTGACTTTATTTCAACATTAAACAACATGTTACCTGAAGCATCGAGCATGGTTTTATAGTTAAATGCAGCGGGATTACTATCTTCGTCTTTAATTAAAGGTACCGTTACAGAGCCCTGTAATTCTAATCTTTCTATAGTATTTTTAAGAATGCTTATATCTGCAGATTTAACATCATATTTCCATCCACCATTAGTTTCATTGGCATACAGCGCATTTTGATCCTTATAAATGAATCTGCCAGTAAAACCTTCTTTGTCAATAATTATAGAAGGAGCACTAATACTTACCCGACCTTGGCTTTCATCTTTATTATTAAATTCTTCGGGAAAATATAGGCTGGCCTCACTTAAATAAATTCCCTTCCATAAAGTACCCGCATCACTATTTAAATAGCCTTCTGGTGTTTTAAAAGTTTCCGGATTTTTTGCATCGCTCAAATCAAGATACACTGATTGGACTCCAATAGCAAAACCATCTAGTTTTTTATGGGTAACCATTTTAGGTTCAACCATGCTAACACTAGCTATAAAATCGCCAAAATAATCATCCATTCCTGCATTAAATTCTAACTTCACTTTATTTACAAGCTGAAGCTCTTTCTTTTCTTCTTCAGCATCACTTGCAGTAGCTGGTTCGGGCGCTGGTGTTGTATTCTTTTCATATTGCAATACATCCGGATGAAATTCAATGTAACCTTTCAATTTCGCCGATTTAAAACCCTTACAATCAATGGTAACAGAGCAGTCGTCATTACTGGCAAAAAACACCACTTCATTTTTAGCCTCTTCTTTACCGAAAAATGTAGAATAATCGCTGATGAGTGACAATGTAGCACCATTAAAGCTTCCAGGGGTAAATTTAGCATCAATCATTTTAAACCCTAATGTATCTTTTTTATCGGCAGGGTTTTCGGCAATAAACAAGACATCCATTGTCGCTCCAGTGGCATTAAAGGACATGGAACGAATTAACACCGTATGGTCCTTACCTTTTATATCTTTATTGATACCCACCGGCAAAGTAGTTGGCGTTTTGCCACTAAAAACACCAATAAAGCGGCGGTTTTTTTTCACTATGGCATCTACTTTTTTGGCATCGGTATACATTGCCTCGACATTCTTTTTTATTTCATTATAATCGGAAATAACATCAGTATTTTCTTGTCCGTTTACCACATGGGAAAGCATCAGCAACAAGCAAATGCAGAATGAAAGAAAATATCTGAATGTAAAAATTGTTTCCATTTATAAAAATTAAAAACTGTAATTATAGCCCAATGTACCTGTAAGCTCGTGAAAATCTTGATAAGCAGCAGTTAATGCCGCACGATTAATAAATATAAGTCCTGCATTGAACCGGTGTTTTTTTAGCATGATATAATTAACTGACCAACGGAATGAAAAAACTTGGTTGATTTTTTTTTCGTTTTGAAAAGATTGGTTAAAAGAGGATGACAATTGCGTATTTATTTTTTTTTGCAGTAACATTTTGGAAACTGACAAAGTTGGACCATAGGTTTTGGTTTCATTATTTTGCATGCTGGTTAAATTGGCATTCACATTCACTTGAATATTGAGTGATGCGGGAATAAATGAAAATGCATACGCTGTGTTCATATTGAAAAATGCAGCCCCTGTATGTTGGTCTACCTGATTTTGTTTATCTGTTGCCTGCTGAGCCGATATATTGGCCATAAGTTGTTGTTTGCTTTGTTTGGAATCGAGATTTCCTAGTTGTACACTGGCAGAAAGACTTGCCTGTTGACTCAACTGGGTAAAGTTTAGAGTGTCGATATTGGCGTACGGAGAAGATTGATTGATATAATCGAAGGTAGAGCGAATATTGGTAAAAGAAGAAAAATTAGAGAAAGATGCGTTCAAGTTCAAGCGTTTAGATGGATTGGCTGCTACATTGGCCGAAGCTACATATTGATCGAACTGCGAAAGCTTATCGTTATTCAGGTTATTGCGTTGTTTACCCCCATTCATTGCTACATTCATTTTGCCGTTAAAAAAACTACGGGCCACATTAAGGGTAATATTTTCCAGATCGTTAGAAAAATAATAGGCTCCAAAAGTTTGATAATCGGGTCCTACCCTTTCATAGCCCGTACCCACAGTAAATCCGCCCCCTGAATATGCAAGCTGGTATTTCATGGCATTAAAATTAGAAGTAGACGTGCGGTTGGACTGAATAAAGTCGGTATATTTAAAAATGCCTGATTCGGAATCGAACAAACCTGCTCTGGCATCGCGGGTAACGGAACTGGCGGCCAATTCAGCAGTAAACTTTAATTGTTGCCATTCGGCACCTGCCAAAATTCCCAACGCCAAATTTTCTTTAGGAGCAGCAGTTGGGTCTTGAGGAATAAAAGATAGCGATTGGGGATCATCTTTGGCTTTAAAGAAAATCAGATCAACAAAATTACTTTTATGGAAGAAGCCAATTTTAGCCCCTCCTCCCATGCGTCTGTAGGCAGGTATAACGCTGCTATTCAAGCTATCAGCCTCCACTTTTTTTAATAAGCGACCGTACATAGCAGCAAAACGAACGTATTTAGGAGGGGTAAGTTCAATTCCGCCGCCTAAGAATTGATGTCCGTTGAAAGTATATGAAGAAAACGACATAGTATTATAGCCTATGTATGTTTTAATCCATTTATACGAAGGAGACAAACCAAACTGATTGAAATTAAAAGGTTGGGAGAATTGGGCTTTATGATTGCTGTACATAAAAGTGAGCGGCGTTTGGATAATGCCGTAGAGATTTATGTTTAGGGAGCCGTTGATATAATAATTATAAGGATCTCTGCGGCTTTCAATACCTTTTACACCGTATACAACCTGATTTACATTAACTGCCCCATTTATAGTTATTGGTTTGGCATTTTTAATTGAGCTTACATCTTGAGAATAAGCTATCCCCACCCATAAAACAAGCATGACTAGGGCTGTAAGCAAGCGGATATTAAGGTTATAATTCATTAAATAATAACAGGTTCGGATAAATTTGCGACGAAGATAAGGAATATATATAATTTGTACAAAAAATATTTTAAATCAGCCCTTCGGCTCCGCTCAAAGACCGGACGTAAGCAATTAAATTTTCTAAATATAAATTAAGACCTAACATTAAAGCATTTTCATTTTATAAAATTTTAGGCAATAGCCTACTATGATATGTCCGACTCTTAAAGTCGAAGGTCGAAGGTCAAAGGTCATCTGACTTTTGACCTTCGACCTTCAGACTTTAAAACTTAATTAAATCTTATCCGCCTCAGTCCTAGCTTTCTGCATTATCAAGTCGGCTTTTTGATTTCCCTCTTGAATAATTTGATTTGCTTTTTTATCGCCTTCGGAACGGATTTTATCGGATCGGCTGATTTTTTTGCCGCATCCTTTAGTAACTTGGGTTTTCCTGATGCTTCTTTTTCCAATCTGTCAGCGTTTGCATTTGCTTCTTTGCGGGCAATTTCAGCAGCTTTTGCTGCAGCGGCCTTAACTTCATCTGCTTCTTTCTGAGCTTTAGCTATCAATTTTTCTGCTTCTTCTTTAACTTTGGCTTTCACCTCTGCCTTCTTCTCTTCCACTACTTTTTTAACCTGGTCTTTAACCATATCTTTCACCCCTGTTTTGCCATCTTCAGATAATGATAAGCTAATTTTAGGATCGCTAATCGTACCTCCGGCCAAAACATTTATTTTAACCACATCGGCCATAGCTACATTAACACCTTTTGAAGCAGCCTGGTCAGAAAGATTATTCAACAATGCATTAGCAGCACCTCCAAATTCAGAACGAGGCATGGCATATAAAATTTTATAATTCATACTTTGATCAATCCCCTGATCACCTGAAATATTCAATGTTGAAGCCCCCATTTTGGTATCAAAAGGATCTAAATAAATACGACCATCTTTTATTTGGAATGTAAATGCTACATCTTTTAAACTCAAATTGCGGTATTTATCATTCTTTAATTGATCTGCAATTTTTCCAAACATATTTGAATTAACTATTTCAACATTGGCAGAAGAGAAACTACCTTCACCCACCACACTGCTCATAACCGGACTCATTTGGGCATCGAGAAATGAACGAAAGCTCATTGCCAAGTTATATTTTCCTTTTGCATTTTTAGCTACGGGAGCAAGTTTCTGCACAGTATTAAAAGCAACAAATGATGCGGGAATATCAAAACCTTTAATATCCATATTAAAATCTACAAAAGCTTTAGTTAAATCCTGAGTATTATATTCGCCACTTAACAGCAGACTTCCTTCCAAGAGGTTCATAGCTAACTTTTCCATCACAGCTTTTCCATCTTTCAAATAGATCGTACCATCTACATTCGAAATAATCAGTTTATCAAAATTAATGCGGGAAATTTTTGATGTCATGGCAAAATCAATGTTCTTAGGCAATTCAATCAATTCCATAGCGCTGGTATCTGTAGTAGTAGTTTCAGCAGCAGCAGGTTCTTCAGACATAAACTGATTCAAATCAAGCAAATTGCTATTGAAGCTAAGCTTTCCGGACAGTGTTTTATCGCTTAAAGCATAAGGAATAAAATTAGTTAATTCACCTGCTAATTTAAAATCGCTATTCCCTAAAGTAGCATCAAAATCTTCGAGCTGTACAATTTGAGGAGTAAAATTTAATACCGCATTCCTTATCAGA
>JAIFLP010000145.1 GCA_020049015.1 Bacteroidota bacterium
ACATCTTTAAACCTTAATTTGAGACGGTTGGCCTGAAAAGATTCAAAGTTAGACACAGAGCTGATTTCAAGCCATTTGTCCTGTGCAGCAGCATATACTTCAAAATCGTAAGTTAATGCCGATGTAAAACTCATATCGCCTCCGCACAATCGCAGAATCCTATATGGCAAGCCTAATTGCTGTACCAGCGATTCAACGTATTGAACCATACTTTCAAGTGTTTCATATGATTTATCAGGATGTTGAATTTGCACTATCTCCACTTTATCAAATTGATGCAAGCGGTTAAGTCCACGAACATCTTTTCCATACGATCCAGCTTCTCTTCTGAAACAAGGGGTGTAGGCGGTATTTTTAATGGGGAATTCATTTCCGGTTAAGATAACATCTCTATAGATATTGGTTACTGGTACTTCGGCTGTGGGTATCAAATAAAAATTGTCAATACCAACATGGTACATCTGACCTTCTTTGTCTGGAAGTTGTCCTGTTCCAAAGCCAGAATCTTCATTCACCATTAAAGGGGGCATTATTTCTGTATATCCGGCTTTTTCCGCATTGTCCAAGAAAAAGCTGATCAATGCTCTTTGAATTTTAGCTCCTTTACCTTTATAAACAGGAAAGCCAGCTCCGGTAAGTTTTACGCCCAATTCAAAATCAATAATATCATATTTTTTCGCCAAATCCCAATGGGGCATGGCTTTTTCGTGAAGTGTAGGCATGGTACCTCCTGTGCGCACAACTTCATTATCTTCAGGTGTCTTACCCACAGGAACAGAGCTATGAGGTAAATTAGGAATTAGGATAAGTGCCGCAAGGAGTTCTTTTTCAGTTCGTTCTAATTGCTCGTTAAATTGTCGGGCACTTTCTTTTAGCTCTGCCGTTCTTGCTTTTAACTGTTCTGCTTCGGCTTGGCGACCATCCTTGATCATGGCTCCAATTTCTTTGGCTATCTGGTTCATCTCTGATTGGATGCCATCTGTCTTTAGCTGTATTTGCTTCCGTTGATTGTCTAACTCCAAAGCCGTATCAATGAGTTCTAGATTTTTGAAGTTTTTAACCTTCAAGCGTTCGATAACGAAATCTTTATTTTCCCGAATATTGTTAATTGTAAGCATTTTCTTATCTTTAGTTTTTAAACAAAAAATCCGGTAATATAACTTATTAGCTATACTGCCGGACATATCTGATTTGACTTATTGTTCTACTCAGTCACAGGTTTTACAGAAACAAATGATTTACTGTTTTGTTTCTTTTTAAATTCAACTACTCCACTGGTTAATGCGAAAAGAGTATGATCTCTTCCCATACCTACATTTTGTCCAGGATTATGAACTGTTCCCCTTTGACGAACTAATATGTTACCGGCCAATGCGTGTTCGCCACCGAAAATCTTTACACCAAGTCGTTTACTTTCTGAATCTCTACCGTTTTTGGAACTTCCGACCCCTTTTTTATGTGCCATTTTCTATTCTTTTTTTAACGTTAAATTATTTACCTGAGATGATGTCTTCTACCATTATTTGAGTAAATGATTGGCGGTGACCATTCATCTTCTGATAGCCTTTTCTTCTCTTTTTCTTGAAAATCAAAACTTTGTCCCCTTTTACGTGCGACAAAACCTGAGCTTTGATAGATGCTCCAGCCACACTGGGTTGTCCTACGGTTACAGATCCGTTATTATCTATAAGCAACACTTCGTCAAATTGAACTTTTGTTCCTTCCACTGCATCCAGTCTGTGAACAAATATCTTATTGTCTTTTTCAACTTTAAATTGTTGCCCTGCTATGTTTACTATTGCGTACATCTTAAATATTTACTTTAAATTAAGGGACTGCAAAATTATAAAACTTTACATCATTTACAAAAAAAACAGCATTTTTTATCTATTTTATTTTTATGGGCTATTTCATTTTTTATAATCAATGCTTCATATTATATTTACGTTTTGTTTTAAAAGGTTTGGAATTATTTGTTAAGATTTTGATTTATAGTAAGTTAGTTTTATATGAATAAAATAAAGTTGAATGTTCTCGGTATATCATATAGTCAAACACAGTCGGGTGCGTATGCTTTGGTGCTTACAGAGGAAAATGGGGACAGAAGAATACCAATTATTGTTGGCGGCTATGAAGCTCAGGCTATTGCAATTCAACTAGAGGGTTTAAATCCTCCCCGACCACTTACTCACGATTTATTTCTCAATTTCTCAAAAGCTTTTAAAATTGATTTGCTTGAGGTTAATATATATAAATTTGAAGAAGGAATTTTCTTTTCCCGCTTAACATGCTTCGATGGTAGCAATACCGTTTTTATTGATTCCCGAACTTCCGATGCCGTTGCCCTTGCTTTGCGTTTTAAATGTCCTATATATACCACTGACGATATTGTGGAACGTTCTGGAATTGTTATCGATTTTGATAAAGATTCTTCAAAACCTTCTGCTGTTGCCGAGTCTAATGAGTTTAGAAGTGATCCTGTTTTTTCTGAAAAAAGTGAATTTAAGCACCTTACGCTTGATGAACTCAAAATTAATATGGAAGAGGCTATAAAAGCAGAGGATTATGAAAAAGCATCCATTATTAGAGATGAAATCATGAAGCGCTCTAAATCCTAAAATTGTGCTTTTCCTTATTATTTCGCTGCTTCTAATAATACCTTATGCTGTTTTTTGTATTTATTGTGTTTTGGGTATAGCTAGATTAAGAAGCATTCCTTTCCCCCTTCATCTGCCTGTTAAAAAGCTCTTTACTGTAATAATACCGTTTAAAAACGAAAGCGAAAATTTAAAGAATTTATTGGCGTGCTTAAATCAACAATTACTTGATCAACACTTTTACTCAATAGTTTTTGTAAACGATCATTCTACTGATAATTCCTCCATATTGGTTAAAGAATATGTGAATAACAATTCTATTGCCAACATTTATCATTTGCCCGATGGGGAGAATGGAAAAAAAGCAGCCTTACATTTGGCTATAAGAAATATCAATACCCCTTATATATTAAATATAGACGCCGATGTTTTTTTTCACCCATCATTTTTAAAACATGTTGCCGAATCATTGGTATATAAACCTTTGTTGGTTCAAAATGCTGTGCACATGCAAATCTTGCCAGGTCTTTTTAATCAACTTCAGGCTTTGGAATTTATGAGTTTAACCGCTGTTACTGCCGGCACAGCAGCGTATGGAAAACCGGTTCTCGCAAGCGCTGCGTCATTGCTGTATGAGGCTGAATTATGGAATAAAATTCCAAAAGACAATTTGTACTTCCACCCTTCGGGTGATGACATGATGCTATTACAAGCCGCTTTTAAGTTTTCAAATAATAGGCTCATTACATATAATCCCAGCGCAGAAGTATTTATACAACCTTCTAAAACCTTCAGGGCATTCTTGCAACAACGGATCAGATGGGCTTCTAAATCTATTTATTATAAGAATATTTATATTGCAACAACTGCTTTATTGGTTCTTGCTGTGAATGGATGGATACTTTTACTTGCTGCTTTGGCATTATTAGGAGTTATAAGCCCTATTTATTTAATAATGTATTTTCTCGCTAAGTTGGGCAACGATTTTTTCTTATTGCTAAGCGCTTCCAGAAAATTTTCAAGAATGAGTCTGATGGCTTATTACCCAATTACCGCTGTATTATATCCTTTTTATGCAGTTTTAATACCTTTGTTTTCTGTTTTTTCTTCTGTAAAGTGGAAGCATTGACAGATATAAAATGGTTAAAAAGTATAATTCTGACAAGCTGTCATTATTATTGTCATGGTTAGAAGATAATAAATGCAAATTTGTCATGTATCTCACCCATATAAATGACAATTCTTGTTTGGCATGATATCTGACAATTGCGACAATGTTAATTTTAAAATGTTTAACTCAAAATAATTATTGGTATGTCAGATGTAAAAATTAAACCATTAGCAGACAGGGTACTTGTTGAACCACAGGCTGCGCTGGAAAAAACCGCAAGCGGAATTATTATTCCCGATACAGCAAAAGAAAAACCTCAAAGGGGTGTTGTGGTAGCAGCCGGAAAAGGCACTAAAGATGAAACCATGGAAGTAAAAGTCGGAGATGTGGTATTGTATGGCAAATATGCCGGTACCGAGCTTTCTGTTGAAGGAAAGGATTATTTAATGATGAGACAGTCGGATATTTTGGCTGTTATTTAAGTTTAACCTGTTTAATATTAATTTACACAAATATGGCAAAAGAAATTTATTTCGACCTCGAAGCGCGTGATGCGTTAAAAAGAGGTGTTGACGCATTAGCAAATGCAGTAAAAGTAACACTGGGTCCAAAAGGACGTAATGTGGTAATCGATAAGAAATTTGGTTCACCCCAAATTACCAAAGATGGTGTTACAGTAGCCAAAGAAATTGAATTGGCTAATCATGTTGAAAATTTGGGCGCGCAAATGGTTAAGGAAGTTGCTTCTAAAACTAATGACGATGCTGGTGATGGTACTACTACTGCCACTGTGCTTGCTCAAGCTATTGTTACGGTGGGTTTGAAGAATGTAACTGCTGGTGCAAATCCAATGGATTTGAAAAGGGGTATTGATAAAGCCGTTGCTAAGGTAATTGAAAGTATAAAGGCTCAAAGCAAAGCTATTGGTGAAGACAATAAAAAAATTGAACAAGTTGCTACTATATCTGCCAATAACGATAATACAATTGGTAAACTGATTGCTGAGGCAATGGAGAAAGTTAAGAAAGAAGGTGTTATTACCGTTGAAGAAGCTAAAGGTACTGATACAACTGTTGAAGTTGTAGAAGGCATGCAGTTTGATAGAGGTTATATATCTCCTTATTTTGTTACCGATACTGAAAAAATGGTTGCTGTGTTAGAAAATCCTTTTATCCTACTTTACGATAAAAAAGTTTCTACCATGAAAGATTTGTTACCAGTACTTGAAAAAGTGGTACAAACAGGCCGTCCTTTAATGATCATAGCTGAAGATGTTGATGGTGAAGCATTAGCTACTTTAGTTGTTAACAAATTAAGGGGTTCTTTGAAAATAGCTGCTGTTAAAGCTCCAGGTTTTGGTGATAGAAGAAAAGAAATGTTGGAAGATATTGCTATCCTTACTGGAGGTTCTGTTATTTCTGAAGATAAGGGCATGAAGCTTGATATGGTAACTATGGAAGATTTAGGTAAGGCTGAAAAGATTTCTATAGATAAAGATAATACTACCATTGTTAATGGAGCTGGCGATAAAGCTGGTATTACAGCTCGTGTTGCACAAATTAAGGCACAGATTGAAAATACTACATCTGATTACGATCGTGAAAAACTTCAGGAACGTTTGGCTAAATTAGCTGGTGGTGTAGCTGTTATTTATATTGGTGCTGCTACCGAAGTTGAAATGAAAGAAAAGAAAGACAGAGTAAACGATGCATTAAGTGCAACCCGTGCTGCTGTTGAAGAAGGTATTATCCCTGGTGGTGGTGTTGCATTCATTCGTGCAATTTCTGCATTAGATTCTATAAAAGGAGATAATGAAGACGAAAATACCGGTGTTAAAATCGTTAAACGTGCATTGGAAGAACCTGTTCGCATTATATCTAGTAATGCCGGTGCCGATGGTTCTGTAGTGGTTCAGAGAATTAAAGAAGGAAAAGACGACTTTGGTTTCAATGCTCGTACTGATAAATACGAAAACCTAATGGCTGCTGGTGTTATTGATCCTGCCAAGGTTGCTCGTGTTGCAATTGAAAATGCAGCTTCTATAGCTTCATTATTGCTTACTACTGAGTGTATCCTTGTTGAAAAGCCTGAAAAAGAAAAGGCTCCAGCTATGCCCCATGGTGGAATGGACGGAATGATGTAAGATAAAATAAATGAAAAAAAATGGCTGCTTCTTCAAGCAGCCATTTTTTTTTATTCTTTATTTTCACCATACATAACCAGTATTTAAATAGAGCGGTGCTATTTTTCCCGTAAATCTTCCGCATGAAGCGGTACCAAATTCTATAAAATATAGATTTATTTCAATTTGTAATTCAATACTTAGCAACATGGTTTTAGAATAATCGGAATAAGCTTTAGCAAAATCTGGATTTAGGTTCGTATTGTTGTAATATCCGTCGCTTATGGCATACAAACCTTCTTGCATCATATTGTTTGGTTGAAAACATCCGCGTAAAGACCAAGCTAAAAAATCAAATTGTTGACCAAAACCCAATACATATTGTAGGTTTTTATTGGTGTAATGTGCCGATAAATCATAGCCTAAAGCACTTGTTTTTAATTCAGAATCCAATATACTATTGCGCTCAGTAAAACCAATCAAGCGCGATTGCCTGATACCTATTTCAACAAAACGGCCTATGTCATTATAACTTTTTCCTTTAAAGAATGTAAAACGCCCCATCAAGCTAATATCACTATTTCGTATTTTGATGTTCTTTGTATAATAGCTATCATCACCAGCAGGATTATTGAAAAGTGAGAATTCTTGGTTGATTTCGCCTCTGTTAAATTCCGTATAAACACAAAATACAGTGTTTCTAACTGAACTGCTAAAGAATGAAACACCCGCTCTCATGCCATAATAATAGGAAGGATTAAATATTGCATTGTTGGCATGATGATCTTCTAAAATCAAATCGTT
>JAIFLP010000156.1 GCA_020049015.1 Bacteroidota bacterium
TCGATTTTCAATTGGGCGCTAAAGTAGTTGAAATAAAAGGTAAAGAAGTTTTCTTCGAAAAAGAAGGCAAACGTCAATCTGTTACTTCTACCGAAATTCTTATGAGCGTGGGCAGAAGGGCTGTTATTAATGGCTTTGGATTAGAGAATTCAGGTGTAATGACGGAACGAAATGCGATTAAAATAGATTCTAGCTGTCGAACAAACATTCCTAATATATATGCTGCAGGCGATGTGAAAGGTTTTGCATTATTAGCTCATACTGCTTCCAGAGAAGGAGAGGTGGTAATTAATAATCTTACCGGTCGCAAAGATGTGATGCGCTATAATGCTGTTCCCGGTGTTGTTTATACCAATCCCGAAATTTCAACCGTTGGTCTTACAGAACAAGATGCTAAAAAACAAAATATTGCCTACAAAGTAAGAACATTACCTATGGCTTATGCTGGTAGATTCGTAGCTGAAAACGAAGGTAAAGCAGGTATTTGTAAGGTTTTAGTTGGTGCTAAGTATGAAGAATTATTAGGGGTTCATATGATTGGTAATCCTTCTTCCGAAATGATTTATGGTGCATGTATTGCTATCGAAAATCAATTGCGCGTTAAAGATATGGAAGGCGTTATATTCCCGCACCCAACTGTTTCAGAAGTATTCAGAGAAACCATGTTTGCATTTCACGAATAATAGATATTAACTTTAAACATATAATTTTATGCCAAAAAATCAGTTTATAGATCCTGCACAGGCAAGAAAAGCGTCTTTTATTGAGTTTGGAAAAATTCCAGTTAACCAATACAATAAAACCATTGAGGAGGAAAAAAAGAATTTTTCTGTAGATGATTTCAAAAGAATTTATCGCGATATGGTGTATATCCGCGAATTCGAAACGATGTTAAACCAAATTAAGGTGGCTGGCGATTATAAAGGTGTTGCTTATAATCATCCTGGTCCTGCACATTTGGGTATCGGACAGGAAGCAGGTTATGTAGGTATGGCTTACAATTTAAGTGTAGATGATTTTATCTTCGGTTCACACCGCAGTCATGGTGAAATTTTGGCTAAAGGTTTGGCTTCTATTCACCAATTAAGTGATGCGGCTTTGATGGATATTATGAAGAGCTTTTTTGGTGGTTCTACCTTAAGTGTGGTTGAAAAAAATCATAAAGGAAGTGTAAAAGATTTAGCCATCAACTTTTTATTGTATGGAACTTTAGCGGAAGTTTTTGCCCGCGAAAATGGCTTCAATAAAGGTTTGGGTGGTTCTATGCATGCATTTTTTACACCTTTTGGTGTGTATCCAAATAATGCTATTGTAGGTGGTTCTGGCGATATTTCTGTTGGTGCTGCTCTTTACAAACAAGTGAATAAGAAAAAAGGTGTTGTTGTTGCCAATATTGGTGATGCTTCTTTAGGTTGTGGTCCTGTTTGGGAAGGGATGATGTTTTCTACAATGGATCAGTTTAAACAATTGTGGGATGAAGCACATCGTGGTGGTCTGCCCATTCTTTTCAATGTATTCAATAACCAATATGGTATGGGTGGTCAAACTTGTGGCGAAACCATGGGTTATGATATTGCAGCTCGTATTGGTGCTGGTGTAAACCCCGAAATGATGCATGCTGAAAGGGTTGATGGTTATAATCCCTTAGCTGTTATTGATGCTTTCAAACGCAAAAAGAAATTATTGGAAGAGAAAAAAGGCCCCGCTTTCTTAGATACTTTAACCTACAGAATCAGTGGTCACTCACCTTCTGATGCTTCTTCTTATCGTTCAAAAGAAGAAGTTGATGCTTGGTTAAAAGAAGATAGTATTGAGGCTTTCGGAAAACAATTGATTGGGGCTAAGATTTGTAGTCAGGCCGATTTAGATGCCATTCGCGAAGATGTTGGCGGTAGAATGCTTTCAACGTTGAAGTTATCTATTGACGATCAAGTTTCTCCTCGTTTGGATATGCATAAAGATCCTGAAGCATTAGGGAAAATGATGTTTTCGAATGGTTCTGTTGATAGAATGGAAGACCGCACTCCTGATGTATTAATGCCTATGGAGGAAAATCCCCGCGTTAAACAATTAAAAACAAAAGAACGTTTCCATATCGATAAGGATGGAAAACCTGTTTCGAAAAATAAATTGTATCAGTATAGAGATGCTTTGTTTGAGGCTATAATTGATCGTTTCTATAAAGATCCAACCCTAGTAGCTTATGGTGAAGAAAATCGTGATTGGGGTGGCGCTTTTGCCGTATATCGTGGTTTAACCGAAGCCATGCCTTATCATCGTTTATTTAACTCTCCCATTTCAGAAGGCGCTATTGTTGGTACTGCCATTGGTTACGGTATGTGCGGGGGTAGAGTAATTGCTGAAATTATGTATTGCGATTTTCTTGGTCGTTGTGGTGATGAAGTTTTTAACCAATTACCAAAATGGCAATCTATGAGTGGTAACGTAATTAAAATGCCAGTTGTTATCAGGGTTTCTGTTGGTAGCAAATATGGTGCGCAACATTCGCAAGATTGGTCTTCTTTAGTGGCTCATATCCCAGGTTTGAAGGTTTGTTTTCCTGTTACTCCATACGATGCTAAGGGTCTTATGAATACAGCTTTACAGGGTACCGATCCGGTAATTTTCTTTGAGAGCCAACGTGTATACGATTTTGGTGAAATGTTTCACGAAGGAGGTGTTCCTGAAGGCTATTATGAAATTCCTTTTGGTGAATCAGATATTAAGAGAAAAGGTAAAGATGTAACCATTTTAACTATCGGTTCTACCTTATATACTGCTTTAAAAGCTGCCGATCAATTGAAGGAAAAATATGGCATTGAGGCTGAAGTAATTGATGCCCGCAGTGTGGTTCCATTCAATTACGAACAAGTTTTAGCATCTGTTAAAAAAACAGGTAGAATTGTATTGGCTAGCGATGCTTGTCAACGTGGTTCATACCTTAATGATATGGCACAAAATATTACTGAAATGGCATTTGATGATTTAGATGCTCCTCCTGTTGTGGTGGGTTCCAGAAATTGGATTACTCCTGCTTATGAGCATGAAGAGTTCTTTTTCCCGCAACCATCATGGATTATAGATGCTATTCATGAAAAAATGCTCCCTCTGAAAGGACATACCGTGACGTGTAATTTCACTTATAACGAACAAATACGCAGACATAAGTTTGGTATTTAATTACAGCAATTTTATGGAGAATCAGCGGGGCTTAGGCCCCGCTTTTTTTATAAATAATTGCAAAGTCGTTACTAGTATTCGTTCAAATTAATTCTCTAAATCGTCAAAAAAAAGAGTTCTTTTTTCTTCAACACAGATTGCTGCGTATAAATATAATGCTGCACTCCAAGTTTGCCAATCTTGTCCCATCGGTTTACCATCCTGAGCTTTAATCCATTCGTTAAATCCAAAACTTACTGTATTGGTATTTGAAGTTTGTATTAGTCGCGTTAGAATGAATAATTTTTCTTCTGCTAATTTAAATTTTTTAGCTGCAACCAATGCGGCAATGTATAGCCCGCATATAAATGGCCATATACCTCCATTGTGATATTCACCTGGGTTGTTATACAAAGCATAACGAGGCATCCAATCAGGGTCTTCAGGCATAATGTATGGAAAAAAATTTGGAGGTAATTCAACAGCCAATTCCCCTTTCGCTATCATTTCAGTACAGGCTTCTTCTATCCACGAAATCATTTCTTCAGATCGAGATGGTGAAGCAATTCCTGAGATAATAGCAAGACTGTTTCCCAGTAAGTCAAAGCGTTCGTTGCTATGAATTTTATAAGACCAAAATGCATAATAAGGCTTATGTTTTACTACCAAACCTTCCGGAACATGATGGTGCGTTGTACCGCTTGTAATGGTAAACCTGCTCATGGCTTGCTTAATATTTTGTGCCCTATCGTTTAATCCTAGCATTTTTAGGTAACTATAAACCAAAGTGTTTACAAATAAACCATATCCGGTTGTCCATTGCTCATCGCGCCAGTCGCTGGTGGGTTGCTGGGCTACCAGAAAACGATCCGAAGGACTTTGGTATTCTTGCCATGTTAATGCCTTTTCTACAGCTTGCTTTAGAAAATTGTGTTCTCCTGTAACTTTTCTATAAATACCAGTTGCTAGCAAAAACAAGGGAGTGGTATCACTAGAACCTCTATCTTCTTTGTCATGAACCAATGAAGCAATATGCCCGTGTTCAGTTTGATTTGCTGCAAGGGTTTCCAAAACTTTACGAATGCTATCTAAAAGTTCTTTGTTTTTTATAACGGCAATGCCAAAAATTGAGAACATCAAATCTCGTGTATAAGGCTCTGGATAACCCCAGCCTGCTGTGCGGGGTAATCCATGAAATGGTCCATGTGCATTATTTAAAAGAACTTCAATGGCAGCTTTTTTAGCTTCTTCTATTTCTTGCCAGTTTTCATTTTTCATGTTTTGTATTGGTATTATCTTATTCCAAATTTATCATTCATGATTTGAACAAAGCGTTTCGCTACTACCCGATAATCAAAATTTGCAACAACACGTTTGCGTCCAGCTTTTCCTAGTCTGTTGCGCAATGCGGCATCGGTCATTAGCATCATCATGTAATTGGCAATATCATTAACGTTGGCTCGGTAATCTACTGTGCGGGGTGTTTTAAAATTAACCCGTTGAGTGTCTGCAAATCCTGACTCTTTTCCTAGAGTTACATGATCTACTACAATTCTTTGCGCTACTCCTGCAAGAAGCGCTGTTTCGTTATGTATTAGTGTATCTAGCATTCCCATAGCATTTATACTTAATACTGGTTTTTCGCATGCGCCGGCTTCTACCTGTGGCATACCAAAACCTTCAAGCCTTGAGGGTGCTGCATAAATGTCGCATGCGCCAATAAGGTATGGCATAAAACTTCGCGAAATGGTATTGGTTGCATAAAAAACATTTTTTTCAATACCCAAATGTGTAGCCATTTCTAAATCTAATAAGTTCTGAGCTTTAGTTCTGGGTTGAGGCCATACCTTGCAAATATATTTCCAATCGGGTGCTTTGGCATCTATTATGGCGAGCGCTTGCATAACTTCTTGGGCTCCTTTTGATGCTGCATCGCCTCCAACCGTGAGTATCATCAATTGATCCTGAGCAACACCTAATGCTTCTCGAACAGCTATAATTTTAGGATCATCTTTGCTAAAAGGAATAAATGTATCTGTATCGCAACCTACTGGCAATACTTCAATGTTTTTTTCATTTATGCCATCTCTTACATACATTTCTTTTACCCAATTTGATGTAACTAATATTAGCGGTAGCTCATTTAAAACTTCTTGATAGTTTGCAATGTAACCATCGGCAACCAACCAGGGTACTGGTTGCACCCCATACCGTTGCGGATGAAGAACCAATTGGGGCGTGTGTCCCCAATAACCCACTCCAACAACTATGTCGGGATTAAACCATCGATAGTACCATTCTTTTTCCTGAGCTGATTCAAAATGACAAGCATGTGTGTCAACTCCCATCTCTAAAAGACCTTTGTACAAAAGATCACCTTGTGTAGCCAGGCCACCTGGTGAGGGTGGGTAATCGTATAGTACTAATACTTTCATATTTTAGTAATTAAATTGTTAACTAATTTTAATGTAATGTTATTTAGGTGTTTTACTGCTTGATATGATTCAGTAAACTTCCAAAATGCTTCTGTTTTTGGACATGTTTTGGCTTCCCAACTTTCTTCAGAAAATCCATATATTTCGGAAATAATACTGTGTTTTTTTAAATAGATTTCTTTTGTTAATTCCTGAATTACGCTTGCATATTTAGAAGGCACAGGTAAATATTGTTTTTTTCCATCTTCGTATGCAAACAACCAAAGCTCGCTAATTGAAATCTGAATGTTTTGCCAAAGTCTTATAACAGCTTTGCTAACTTCTTCATGTCGTAAATGTTGAGTGTACTCTCCAGCTGGGTCATGCGTAATTAATAAATCGAAATGTTTAGAAGGGAGTAATGAAAGAATGCTGCTTTCAATTTCTTTTTCTGACAGAGGAGATTGCTCAGGGCCATCATTAAGGTCACCCATAATAGAGGTTGCATTTAAAATCTTTGATGCTTTCTTAAACTTGTTAGCTCTTTCTTTATCGCTTCCTCTACAAAGGCTGATAATAAAACAATCCCATGAGGGATGGCTGAGTATGGTGCCTCCTGACCAAAGTGTTTCATCGTCGGGGTGTGCTACAATTATGGCAACAGATTTTTTATTCAATGGGTATTTATTTTATTGTTTTGGCAAGTTGCTTATTTAAGCTTTCTATTCCATTTTAATATAACTAAAATTTTTAAAATCGTAGTAAGGCTTTACCTGTTTTCTAATTTCAATTGTTTTTGAAGGTTCTTTTGTATTTTCTTTTACGTCTTCCATAGTCAGTCTGGCAATTAAATAACTAACTGTTGATTCTGCGCCTTGGTTAAGGTTTACATGCGTTTCTTCAAGACCGTCGTAACATCCGCCTGTACATGGATTGTAAACAATCTGATGCAAGCGGTTTTTACCCAAAAACCAGTTGAATGCTGTTACCATTTTTTGCTTGTAATCATCATCTTTAAATACATCATAAAATTTGCTTAATGTTATGATGGTATAAGCAACATCAATGGGTTGTTCTCCATAACTACCAGCTATTTCGCCTTTTTGCAACCAATTTTTATTTGAAATTACTTCAATTCCATTTTTATTGAAGGTTTGCAATAATAAAAAGCGAAACGATGATAATGCAATTTCTTTATATATTGAATCACCTGTTAACAGACATGCATATAACATAGCTTCTGGTAAGATGCTATTTGCATAGGTAAGGTAAGGTTCGTACCATTCCCAACCTAACACTGATTCATGTTTATACATCTCAACCAAACGACTGGCAAGAGTTTTTACAATACTAATGGTTTCAGGTAATTTAGTGGCATGATGATAGAAATACAAACCTTTTATTGAAAAAGCTAATGCCCTTGTTGATCGTATGGTTGCAATATGAGATAATGATTTTTCTATAATATCTTCAGCTCCTAAAATAATTTCATTAGGGAGTTGCCCATTTAATGAGGCTAAATATCCTAATGCCCAAATAGCCCTGCCATTAGAGTCATCTAAATTTTCTCTATAATTTTGATCCGTAAATTGTTTATCCTTATCTAAGTAATTTAAAAAACTTCCTGAAGGTTGAGAGCAGCGCTTTATAAAATTGAAATAGATAATTATTTTATTTACACTATCTGCATCTCTTTTTAATTTGAAATGCATACATGCTGCTATCAATGCCCTTGCATTGTCATCAAGGGTGTATCCCGATGCGATATCCGCTTGGTTTATTTTTGAAAACTGAATAATACCTATTTCAGTTGTCATTTTTTTTATGTGCTCCAAATTTATTGCAGGATAGTTATACTGGAAAGAAATTTTTCTTTGACTCAATTCTTTAAATAAATTGGCATGTGCAATTGCTGAGTTTTCCCAAGCAGTTGATACAATTTTCTGTAAGGTGTTCGAACTGATATTTCTACGCAGATTATTATCGTTAAGTAAATTTATAACACTATTTGCCAATTGTTCTGAGCTGTGAAAATCGATAATTACGCCTGTTTCTGCTGTCAATACTTCTTTTGCATGAGGTATAGGGGTTGAAATTATTGGACATGCACAACTCATGGCATAGGCAAAAGTACCGCTTACTGCTTGATTTGGATCGTTTGAAGTAAACAAGTAAATATCGGTAAGCTGCAAATATTCTAGTAAATCAGGTAAATCTAAATAGTTGTTGATAAACTTAACATGTAAGCTTAACTTGAGTTCTACTACTTTTCCTTCCAAACTTTTACGATATTTTTCCCCTTCCGATTTTACTACTTCAGGATGGGTTTTCCCTATAATTAGAAATATAACTTCTGGACATTTTTTAATTATAGCTGGTAATGCTTCCAATGTGGTTTCTATACTTTTACTTGAACTAAGCAAACCAAATGTTGAAAGAACTTTACGACCTTCTAAACCATATCTCTTCTTTAATGATTTTTCACTTAAATGAGTTACTAAATGTGTGCCATGCGGAATTACAGAAATTATTTCTGAAGATAGACCATAGTCGTTTTTTAATACATCTTTAGAATGGTGCGTCATTACTATTATAGACTTGCTCGCTTTTGCAATGTTATTTATACTCAATTTTAACTTATCGTTGGGATGCGGTAAAACTGTATGGAAAACAACAACAATAGGTTTTGATATTTTAGTTAAAAAATTCATAAAACTTATTTCTTGCTTTTTGAAAAAAGCAAATTCATGTTGTATGAGTACTATCTTTATGCCCGCACTATTATTAATTGTTAAGGCCAATTTCTCATATCCTATTTCCAATGAAGTTTTTAATACATATTTTACCTCATCAGGATAAGAATAATTAGTTTCATTCGATTCTAAAGCACATACTTTTATCGATAAAGAATTACCGAACTTATTATTTAGGGCTTTAATTAAATCTTGCGAATAGGTAGCTATACCACATTCCCTTGGTGGGTATGAAGATATGACAAGTATTTCGGAAATTTCATTTGAACTTATCTTGGCTTGTTGCTTTATCATTTCAGAAAAATTATTATTTTCTATTTGCTTCATCAATTCAACAAAGCGGAATGGAGCCATTTCATTTTCAATTTTATTTTTGAGCATCATATTATTTTTATTTCTTACAAATTATTACAAAGGTGATTGATAATTCTGGCAAGAATTATACATAACAACGCAAATAAGTTACATAATTCACTTATGCGTTTGACTAAATATCTAAGAAACTTTATGATATACTAGTTGAGAATGAACAATAGACCCAGTAAGAACAGGTTGCTCATTAATAGAATAAATAACTTAAAACAACAATGGTAGATTATAGATTGAGTTTCAACTTGCAAATTGCTAAATCAATGATTATATCATCATCTTTCCAACTTCTATTGCTTCGTTTAATCCCGCAACATTCTTACCACCTGCCGAAGCAAAGAACGCCTGGCCTCCTCCGCCACCTTCAATTTTCTTCGCCATTTCTTTAATCATATTGCCGGCATGATAATTCTTTTCTTTTACCAAATTGTCTGAAATCATAACCGAGATATTTGGCTTATCTTGTATATCTGCGGCCAATATCAATACCAAATTATCAATTCCTTGTTTTATTTGAAATGACAAATCTTTCATAGATGCTGCTGAATCTATTTCAATTTTTTCAGCAATCAAATTGATTCCCCCTTTGTATACTTTTTTGCTAATCAATACTTGCTTCAATTGAATTAGTTTTTCTTTTTTTAAACTATCTAATTGATGGTTCATTTCTTGATTTTGTTCAATCAACTGCTCTATTGCTTTTTTAAGGTCTTGGGGGTTTTTCAATAGCTCTTTTAGTTGTTTCTCTTTTATTTGCTGTTGTTCGATATACTTTTCTACAGCATCGCCACTAATGGCTTCTAAACGTCTAATTCCAGCTGCAATAGCTCCTTCCGATACAATTTTAACCATCCCTATACAGCCGGTGCTGCTAACGTGGGTTCCCCCGCATAACTCTATCGACTTACCAAATTGGATTAGCCTAACTAATTCGCCATACTTTTCACCGAATAATGCCGTGGCTCCAGTTTTTAAAGCTTCATCAATGGCTATACTTCGTTTTTCTTGTAATGATATATTTTCCCTGATTCTTTTGTTAACTATCTTTTCAACCGATAGTATTTCTTCTTCAGTCATTTTTTGGAAATGCACAAAGTCAAATCGCAAGTACTCATCATTAACCAATGATCCTTTTTGTTCAACATGTGTGCCTAAAACTTCCCTTAATGCTTGTTGCAAAAGATGTGTGGCAGAATGATTTCTGGCTGTTCGCATCCTCTTGCTTTCATTTACTATCGCTAAGAATGTTGCTTTTACCTCACTGGGCATCTTTTCGGCTATATGCACACTCAGATCATTTTCTTTTTTAGTGTCAATAATTTGTATTATCTCACTATTATATGAAATTGTTCCAGTATCTCCTTCCTGTCCTCCACTCTCTGCATAAAAAGGTGTTTTGTCGAAAACTATATGGTATAGAGTTTTTCCTTTGGCTTGTATTGCTCTGTATTTAATTATTTTTACTTCAGTAACTAAAGTGTCATAACCAATAAATTCCGATTTGTTGCTTCCTTCAATAATAATCCAGTCTCCCGCTTCAGTGGCTGCATCGGAACGTGATCTGTTCTTTTGCTGTTCCATTTCTGCATCAAATTCCGAGAGATTAACTCCAATACCTTTTTCCCGCAATATCAGTTCTGTTAGGTCTAACGGAAAGCCAAAAGTATCATATAGTTCAAATGCATTTTTACCAGCAAGTTCTTTTGAACCGCTTTTTAGAATTAATTCTGATTGGCTTTCTAATATCTTGATGCCGGATGACAAGGTTTTTAAAAATGAATTTTCTTCTTCTGTTATTACTTGAATGATCAATTTTTGCTGAGATATAAGCTCCGGAAATGCTTCCCCCATTTGTTTCACCAAGGCTGGAATAATTTTGCAAATAAAGGGTTCGCTCTGTTCTAAAAATGTATATGCATATCTTACAGCCCTACGAAGTATACGCCGAATAACATATCCTGCTTTATTATTTGATGGTAATTGTCCATCGGATATCGCAAATGAAATGGCTCTGATATGGTCGGCTATAACCCGCATGGCTATGTCTTGCTTTTCATTTGCACCATATTTTTTTCCACTTATTTTTGATATCTCTTCTAATATAGGTGTAAAAATATCAGTATCGTAATTAGACTTTACGCCTTGTACTACCATACACAGCCTTTCAAAGCCCATTCCCGTATCAACATGTTGCGCGGGCAGTTTTTCCAAACTACCATCTGATTTTCTATTGAATTGAATAAATACATTGTTCCAAATCTCTATAACAAGCGGATTACTTGTATTTACAAGCGTTTTTCCATCTATTTTCTTTCTGTCTGCTTCATCACGAATATCTACGTGTATTTCAGAACAGGGTCCGCAAGGGCCGGTATCGCCCATTTCCCAAAAATTGTCTTTTTTATTGCCATCAATAATCCTATCTGGACTAATATATTTACTCCATACCTGATATGCTTCGGTATCCCTTTCAATACCTTCTTCTTTGCTACCTTCAAATATAGTTACGTATAATCTGCTCTTATCTATTTTCATTATTTCGGTGAGAAATTCCCAGGCCCATGCAATGGCTTCTTCTTTAAAATAATTACCAAAAGACCAATTGCCTAACATTTCAAACATGGTATGGTGATAGGTATCATGACCTACTTCTTCTAAATCATTATGCTTTCCCGATACCCTTAAACATTTCTGTGTATTCGCTATTCGTGGATATTTTATGATACTATTACCCAAAAACAAATCCTTAAATTGGTTCATTCCTGCATTCGTAAACATCAAGCTGGGGTCATTTTTTACAACCATGGGCGCAGATGCAACTATCTGATGTTCTTTATGTTTGAAAAAGCTTAAAAAGGCTTGTCTAATCTCATTCGACTTCATAATTCATTAACTATTAGGAAATTTCAACTTTTTTTTGAATCTTTTATTTAATATTACCCGTAAAAGTTTGTAAAATTAATTGAAAAGTTTTAGTTTTGTTGTTTATAGTGAAAAATTGTTAGTAAATATTTGAGATAATGACACGTGCAAAATATAAATTCGATCCGGAGTCACTCAGCTTTAATAAGATTAGGCTGGGTTTTACTGGTTGGCTTTTAAAATTGCTTAAGTACTTTTTTGCAGGGGTGGTTTTATCTATAGCCTTTTATATGGTCACATACCGCTTCTTTGAATCTCCTGCTGAAAAATTACTCAGAAGGGACAATGAGCAATTAAAGCTGCAATATGAAATTTTAAATAATCGCCTTGGTCAATTGGCTGAGGTTATGCAGGATCTTGAGGAAAGAGATGATAATATTTATCGTACCGTTTTTGAAGCAGAACCCATTCCTAAATCAATTCGCGAAGCTGGTATTGGTGGGGTTAATCGCTATGCCAAACTTGAAGGCTATACCAATTCCGAGTTGATAATTTCTAGTAATAAACGTTTAGATAAACTGCATAAACAGATTTATATTCAGAGTAAATCATATGATGAATTGGTAAATCTAGCGCTTACTAAGGAAGAATTGCTTGGGGCCGTGCCTGCTATACAGCCTATATCAAATAAGGATTTGACCCGTACTGCTTCTGGATGGGGATGGCGAATTCATCCTATATATAAAATAAGAAAATTTCATTATGGTATTGATTTCACAGCTTCAACAGGTACCGATATTTATGCCACAGGTAATGGTGTAATCGAAGCTGTAATCAAAGCCTATAGAGGTTATGGTAATCATGTGATCGTAGATCATGGATATGGTTTTAAATCATTGTACGCTCATATGCATGATTTTAATGTTCGCCCTGGTCAAGCAGTAAATCGAGGTGATGTTATCGGTACGGTGGGTAGTAGCGGAACTTCAACAGGACCTCATTTGCACTATGAAATACTGAAGGGTGGTGAGAAAGTGAATCCGATCAATTACTTCTTTAACGATCTCAATCCAGAAGAGTATGAACAAATGATTGAAATATCAACCAATAGCGGACAGACTTTCGACTAATGATTCAATATGTTTAATTAGAATTAAAAAAGCATAAGCGCCTGTTTGTATTTTTACAAATAATGGGTTGGTGTTGCGCTAGCTTCCATATAAAACTATGTTAATGCATATCTCAATTGTTTTGAAAAAAATAAAACAAATTGATTGATAAATTATTACTTTGTGTTATAAAAATTATAACTTTAACCCCTATTATAGCAAGAGCATGCCTTATAAAGAAAAAATAATAGAAAAGGTTTATTACACCATAGGAGAAGTAGCAGCGATGTTCGATGTGAATACTTCTTTAATAAGGTATTGGGAAAATGAGTTTGATATCATTAAACCAAAGAAAAACAAGAAAGGAAACCGCTTGTTTACCCGTCAGGATATTGATCATTTTCATATTATTTTTCATTTGGTCAAGGAAAAGGGTATGACCCTGAAGGGTGCTCAGAAAAAAATGAAAGACAACAAAGAAGATACCGTTAATAATGCTGAGGTTATTCTGGTTTTGAAAAAAATAAGGGCGCAATTAATGGAAGTAAAAGAATTGTTAGAGTCATAACTCAGATGGAGATTATTTTAAAAGACATTATTGATTGTTTTGAATCTTTAGCTCCAATTTATTTGCAAGAAGATTATGATAATTCCGGCCTTCAGTTGGGTGAGCCATCCATGACTATTGGCGGAATATTGCTTACAATCGATATTACTTCTGCGGTTATACAAGAGGCCATAACGAAAAATTGTAATCTCATAATAGCCCATCACCCTCTTATTTTCCAAGGAATTAAGCGCATAACCAATGGTAATGATCAGGAAAGGGCTATTAGTAAGGCCATTCAAAATAATATTGCAGTTTATGTTTGTCATACCAATCTCGATAATGCTCCTAATGGGGTTAGTTTTAGATTGGCTCAAAAAATAGGTCTTACTCACTGCAAAGTGCTGGCGCCATTAAAGAATATGCTTTGCAAATTGGTGGTTTTTGTTCCCGATAAGTATGCCCAAAGTGTTAGAGATGCCATTTTTTCTGCTGGTGGAGGTGTTATTGGGAATTATGACTCATGCAGCTTTAATCTTAAAGGTGAAGGCAGTTTTAGGGCAGGAGAGGGCACTCAAGCTTTTGTGGGTAAAAGAGATCAATTGCATTTAGAACCAGAAACACGCATTGAAACAATAATCCCTGAAGCCATTCTATCTAATGTAATTCATTTAATGTTGAAGGCACATCCTTACGAGGAGGTTGCATATGATGTTTATCCATTAAATAATAATAATCCCTATGCTGGCTCAGGCGTAATTGGAGAGCTGCCCAATGAAATGTCCGAAATTACATTCCTTCATTTATTAAAGGAAAAATTAGCCATTCCAGCATTAAAATACAGTAATTTGTTAGGTCGAGATGTGAAAAGAATTGCCATTTGTGGTGGTAGTGGCTTCTCTTTTTTTAAAGAAGCCATCCGTAAGGGAGCCGATTTATTTTTAACAGCAGATATTAAATATCATCAGTATTTTGAGGCGGAAGGTAAAATAATTTTGGTTGATGGCGGGCATTTTGAAACCGAACAGTTTACAAAGGATATTTTTTATGATATTCTTAATAAAAAATTCCCTAATTTTGCACCTCATTTTTCAGAGGTTATTACGAACCCAATAAATTATTTAAAATAGTATGGTTGAAAAGATTAAAGCTGCTGAAACAGCAGAAATTTCGGTAGAAGAAAAATTAAAAGCTCTTTTTGAATTACAAAAAGTTGATACTGAGATCGATAAAATAAAAATTCTTAGGGGTGAGTTGCCTCTTGAGGTTCAGGATTTAGAAGATATTATTGCAGGTTTGCAAACCCGTAGCAAAAATCAGGATGATGAGTTGAAAAACCTTGATGTGCTGGTTGCCAATAAAAAAGCTGATATTGTTAACTCTAATAATGCCATTAAACGGTATAAGGAACAACAAAATAATGTTAGAAACAACAGAGAATTTGATTCTTTGAATAAAGAAATAGAATTTCAAACCCTTGAAATAGAATTAAGCGAAAAGCGTATTAAAGAGTTTACTGCTCAAGTTAAGTTAAAAAAGGAAAGCATTGAACAATCACAAGCGCTTTTAAATGAAAGAAATACCGATTTGAATGGTAAAAAGAAAGATTTAGAAGACATCATTAACGATACCAAAAAAGATGAAGAAGCCTTAGTTCAAAGGTTTAAAGATATTGAGTCCATGATTGAGCCAAGGTTGATCAATGCTTACAAACGTATTCGTAGCAATGCAAGAAATGGTTTGGCTGTTGTTACCGTTGAAAGAGATGCTTGTGGTGGGTGTTTTGCTAAAATTCCACCTCAAAGACAATTGGATATCAAATCACGCAAGAAAATAATTGTTTGTGAATATTGTGGTCGTATTTTGGTTGATAACGAATTTGAAGTTAATATCACAGGCTTATCGAAAGCAATTGCTGATAAAGTGATAGAGAAAGAAGAAAAAACCAAAGCCCGATCTAAAAAATCTTAATCTAGTTTATACATTTCGTAATACCTGTTCTCGTCAGTTTCTTTTAAATGGCTTCGGGTATCATCATAAAACTCTTGTAACAGTTCATCATCGGCTAAGCTGAAGTTGAACTGTTCTTTGTTTTTTAGATACAGCATGGGAGGTATTATATAAAACTGATATTGTTTGTCAATGTAACCTTTGTGAACATAACAGGGTAAATAATTAAAGTGTTCCAGTTTTACTTTTCTGGTACTGTCAATGCTAAAATTATATTCTACAATAATCCCCCCATTTTTATAACGGTCGCGCTGGTTAGATACAAAATTCCCCAATGAATAAACTATGGGTACACTGTTGCAGGTATCTCCATTAGTAGCTATTTGATGTTTAATTTTTTGCACTACATGCGGATGAGAACCAATCACATAATCAACGCCCCATTCTCTTAATAATAAGGCCAATTTTTCTTGCTCTTTGTTTTGAACCCTTTGATATTCTTCTCCCCAATGCAAATAGGCAAAGAGAATATCTGGATTTTTTTGGCGGGCTTTTTCAATATCTTTTTTGATAATGTCATTGTTTATTAAATTCACAATATTGGGCGAGTCTACTGAAATACCATTGGTACCGTATGTATAATTAAGAAAAGCCAGTTTGAATCCGTTTTTTTCAATTATTAATGGATAGCTTGTATCACGGTGTGCGCTATTGTAAAAGGTTCCGCTGTGTATTATTCCCATGCTGTCCAATATGGCCAGAGTCCTTTCCATACCTTTTTTACCTCTATCATAACAATGATTATTAGCTGTTGCCAATACATTAAATCCCGCATCTTTTGCTGCACGGGCTAAGGCATCGGGACTACTAAACTGGGGATAACCTTTATAAACTGGGCCGGCAAGGGTGACTTCCAAATTCCCTATCATGATATCAATACTTGACATATAGGGTTTCAAATACCGAAAGCAAGCATCATAATTGTAGGTTCCGGTTGAACAATCGTACGCTGCATTTATTTGTGGTTGGTGTCCCATTATATCGCCCGCAAATGCAATCCGCAAACGTGATGTATCGCTTTGGGCAATAAGTACTGCAGGTGCAAAAACGAGAATTAATAAAATATAAAATCTTTGGAATTCTTTCATTATTTTTTTTAATAAAATTGTTACCAGCTTCCGCTAGCACCACCACCTCCAAAACTGCCCCCGCCAAAGCCGCCAAAACTACTGCCGCCAAAGCCGCCACCTAAGCTACTTGATGAACCGCCGCCTCCATTTCTGGCAGCTCTGCTTATCATATCAGCAAGAAAAAAACCTGTTAAACCAGATCCCATTGTAAATTGAGTATTTCGCTTACTCTTATTATTTGCTATTCCTACTAAAACTAATAACAAAGATATAACTAAGAAAACAACAAAAGGAATCCAGCCACTTATCTCATTATCGCCATCCGATTTGTATTGTCCGCTTGCCAATAACATAACATCATTCACCGCAGCGTCAACTCCTTCATATAACCTGCCTTCTTTAAAGAAGGGTATCATTTTGGTTTCAATAATTCTTTTGCTCAGGGCATCGGTAACTACATGCTCAAGACCATATCCCGGCGCTATTGCTACTTCGCCTTTTGATTCATCTGTTTTGGGTTTTAACAATATCACAACACCATTGTTTTTTCCTTTTTGTCCCACACCCCATTCATTGCCCAATTGTGTTGCATAATACCACGGAGCTTCACCTTCAAGGTCGGTAACCGTAACCACAACAACTTGTGTGGAAGTGCTGTCGGCATAAGCAAGTAGTTTGCTTTCCAAAGCTTGTAATTCAATGGAGTTAAAAACCAAAGCAAAATCATTCACCAGGCGTGGTGGATCCATGGGTGCGGGTATCTTAGCTATTCCATTTGCTGAAAATGCCAAAAACATGAATACAATAAGTTTTTTCATTATGCAAGTAATTGCTTTCATTGTAGTTATATTATTTATCCACCGAAACTTATGTCATCTGGCAATTCATTGGAATCGCTTTTTTGATACGGAAAATGTTCTTTTAATTGCTTACCTGCCGATAAAATACCTTTTACCAAACCATCTTTGTAGTTTCCTCGCTTAAAATATTCAAGCATCATATCTTTGGTAGTGTCCCAAAAGTGAGCAGGAACAACTGCATCAATGCCTTTATCTCCCAAAATTACAAATGCCTTTTTCTCTATTAGGAAAAAGAATAAAACTGCATTTCTTTGTTCAGTTTTAGTCATTCCTAATTCTTCAAAAACTTTTATTGCGTGTTCAAATGCATCGCATTTGCAATTTTTTTCAAGATGAACCCTTATTTCTCCCGATGTATCTTTTTCTGCAGCAAGAATGGCTTCCTTAATCTCCTGCTGCTCCTGCTGATTAAAAAAATCTGACGCTTTCATTAAAATTCAACTTTTGGAGCTTTTTCTGCACCGTCATCTGCTTTAAAATAACCCTTCTTTTCAAATCCAAACATTCCGGAAATCAAGTTATTGGGGAATTTGCGAATATAGGTATTGTAAGTTTTTACTGCATTATTAAAGTTCTGTCGTTCCATAGTTATGCGGTTCTCCGTTCCTTCTAATTGCGACTGCAATTCCAAAAAGTTTTGATTGGCTTTTAAATCAGGATATTTCTCAACTACAACCATCAACTTTGATAATGCACTGGATAACCCCTGTTGCGCTTGTTGAAACTTTGCTATAGAGGTTTCATCCAATTTACTGGGATCAATGCTAACCGATGTGGCTTTTGCTCTGGCTTCTATAACGCCAGTAAGCGTTTCTTTTTCAAAATCGGCATATCCTTTTACTGTGCTTACCAAATTGGGAATAAGGTCAGACCTCCGTTGGTAAACATTTTCTACTTGCGACCATGCTCCAGAAACTTCTTCATCTAAAGAAACCATTTTATTGTACCCACAACTGCTTAACAGGGGGATTAGAAGAATTAAACTGAAAATTTTTAAGAGTGTTTTCATATTTGTCTCAATTTTTGATATAATTTTGACTACAAATTTAAGCATTATCTGCTTGAATTAATCATTATAATAAAGAATTAACATATTTTCACATATGAAGCATCTAATAAACATAATTTCAAACATTTATCGCAATTTAATTTGGCTGTTAGCCTTGTTATTATTCTCTTGCGAAGCTCCTCAAAGTGATTTTAGAACAGCGCTTACTGGAACATGGAATTGTAGAGAGGTACAGTTAAATTCTTCCAAAATTGATAATTATAAAGTTGATTTAAGTGGATCATCGGTTGATGAAGATATTATGCTGGCTCGTAATTTTTATAATTTAGGTCAAGATGTGGAATTAACTTTTTCTGATAATGATATTACCTTGTCCAATCAAACCATTGAGGGAATTGAATTGTATGGTACCGGAAGTTTAGATAAAAACTATAATAGAATGGTGATTTTTTTCACTGCTGATAAGGGGGATGGTTATCCTGATACTTTTGAGGCGGAATTGACTAGAGTTGAAGCTTCGAAATAAAAATTAGTCTTTTATAATGAGTACTGTAGCATAACAAGCAATGCCTTCCTCCCTGCCGGTATAGCCTAATTTTTCAGTGGTAGTTGCCTTAATTGAAATATCTTCAAAAGGGATTGCCATAACTTGAGCAAGGCACGCCTGCATGGTGGGTATACAATCTTTCAATTTTGGTTTTTGCAAACAAATAACAGAATCAATATTGTTTATTTCATAACCGGCGTTACGAACTAGCAAAACCGTTTTTGAGAGCAGTATTTTACTGTCAATTCCTTTCAATTCTTTAGAGGTGTCGGGAAAATGAAACCCAATATCTCTAAGCCCTGCAGCACCTAATAAGGCATCACAAATAGCATGAATTAAACAATCACCATCGCTGTGCCCTAAGGAGCCTTTATGATGTTCAATTTTAATTCCGCCCAACCAAAAATCCAAACCTTCTACCAATTGGTGTACATCAAAGCCAATACCGGTCCTAATCTTCATTATTTGCTCATTTTTCCGAGGTTAAATCCTATGGTAAACCTTACGGTATTTGCCAATGGATTCGTTCTGCCTTTAGGTATCATATACGCAAAATCGAAACTCATAATATTATAATTTAATCCAATACCCATTGTAGCATATTTTCGATTGCCTTTTAAGGTGTGCTCATGAAAATATCCCGCACGTACTGCAAATTGTTTCATATAAAGGTATTCAACTCCACCTGAATACATTATTTCCCTCAATTCTTCTTTGTAGCCACCTGGTGCATCATAAAATGATTGAAGCATTCCCATTGCAACCGACACATCTGGATCCATGCCATATAAAATAGTACGCTGTACTGAATCGTTATAAATTGGAGGGGTTGGAACTAAAAGTTTATTCACATCAAGTGCAAAGGTCATCTCATTATAGGGGTCAATGGCAATAGTTAATGCTGAACCCAAACGTAAATTAATGGGGATAAAATCTTTGTTTTGACCATCTGTATAGGAGATTTTTGATCCTATATTTGAAATATTCAGTCCAAATGCCAAAGTGGCATCCTTGTCTTCAATTTGTATTTTATCGTTATAAAAAGCAGCAACATCCGCCGCAAAGGCAATGCCTGCCTTGGTTGATTCACCTGATGACAAATATGCCTTGCCAAAATCTGATCTGATGGACCTAAATGATATGGCTCCTGATACTTTTTCACTAAATAGTCTTGAATATGCAACATCTACTGCAAACTCGTTGGGATTGGCCATTCCCATATCAACATTGAATTGATCTTTAAAGATAATCTGTCCTAATGCAAAATATTTTAACGAACCACTTATGGTTTGCTCTCTGTCTATTTTATAATAACCGGTAAGGTAGGCCATATTTATATCAGGTACCAAATTCCTTAACCAAGGTAGGTACGAAATAGATAATCCCGCTTCATCCTTGATAAAAGCATATTTAGCTGGATTCCAAAATTGAGAATTTGCATCTGGAGAAGTGGCTACACCTGCATCGCCCATAGCTGCCCCGCGTGAATCGGGTGCAATAGTTAAAAAGGGCACCGCCGTAGGAACATAATTCGCTTCTGAGCCAGTAAGTTTATTAGATTGAGGCGTGGCAGCATTCGTTATGGAAATAAAAATAGCGATGATGATGCAAATCTTTTTGTAATTCATTATTGTATTTTTTTAATGGCGACAAATATAAACATTTTAAATATTATCTTGATATGATTAACCGACTGTGTTTTTCAACCACCTGTCCGTCTTTTGTTTGCACTCTTACTTTGTAAACATACATACCTTGATCGAGATAATTTCCATTTGAGGTACCATCCCACTCTATGGGAGAGGTTACGTAGCCTCCAGATTGTATCTGCGTTTGGTATTGCTGTACCAACCTGCCCGATAAATCATAGATAACTAAGGTTATATCCAAATCTTCATCAGGGTAATTGTGACTAAACACAAAATTAGTACTTGTTGAAAATGGATTAGGATAATTATATAACTCATTTATTTCTAATATATTTTCTAGCACTACAAAATCAATACTGGCTTCTGCCGAATTATTAAAACCATCCCAAGCCTTTACTGTAATGCTGTGCTTTCCAGGGCTCAACCCACTTAATGGATAGCGAATAATACCGCTTCTATAATCATCAGTAGCTGATATATAGAAATCATTTAATATGTATTTTTGTTTTTCATCATTGTCTAATATGGCTGTAATGTCATGCCCAATGCCATTGCCTGTGGTATTTATGCCGCTTTCGTCAAACAAATTAACTAGCAATTTGGGTTGGCTGTTGGTTATTCCTCCGTTTATAAATAAGGTATCGTTCATGTAAAGCTTTATAAGAGGTTCTGTATTATCTACTTCAACCAAATTCGCAAGCTTACCTATAATAATGTTCATATCCGAAC
>JAIFLP010000017.1 GCA_020049015.1 Bacteroidota bacterium
TTTCTGTACTTAGTCCTGCCATTTTCAGGGAGGCTAATTTGGCCGATTTCGCAAATTCAATATTACTCATAACGTATATTTAAAAAAAAAGCAGGGATGTTGAATTACAACATCCCTGCAAAGATAAGAAAATTTCATTTATTCTATTTCTCTGTTTTCTTAATTACAGATGTGGCTGTTGCAATAATACTTGATATGTCTGCCATATTAGAAGGTATGATCATGGTATTGCTTTGTGAAGCAAGTTTACCAAATTCATTGATGTATTGTTCAGCAACCCTTAAGTTTACAGCACTAATACCACCGTCTTTGTTAATGGCTGATGCTATTTCTCGTATACCATTAGCCGTTGCTATCGCTACCGCTTCAATTTCTGAAGCCTTACCTTTTGCTTCATTGATTCGTTTTTGCATTTCACCTTCCGATTCCGCAATAGCAGCAAATTTACCTCCTTCAGCTCTGTTAATTTTTGCTTGTTTATCACCTTCTGATTCTGCAATTAACGCTCTTTTTTCACGTTCTGCTCTCATTTGCTTCTCCATTGCATCTTTTATGCTTTGTGGAGGTATAATATTTTTCACCTCATATCGCGCAACTTTAACACCCCATGGTTCAGATGCTTTGTCTACCGCTTCTACAATGCCCGCATTTAGGGTTTCTCTTTCTTCGAATGTCCGGTCTAATTCAAGTTTACCTACCAAACTTCTCATAGTTGTCTGGGCTATTTGAATTGATGCAAATAGATAATTATCAATACCATATGCCGCTTTTTTAGGATCCACTACTTGTATGTATAAAATACCGTCTACTTCTACTGAAATATTATCGCGGGTAATACATGTTTGTGATGGAACATCTAATGCTTGTTCTTTTAATGATAACTTATATGATACTTTATCTAAAAAGGGGATTAGTATGTGAAAACCTGCTTCCAATGTAGTTTGATATTTACCCAATCGTTCTACGATAAAAGCCGTTTTTTGAGGTACAATTTTAATGTACTTTGAAATTAAAATTAGCCCGAATACAATCGCGCCAATGAGAATAAGTGTTGTTGGTTCCATAAAAAAATTATTTTTTAATTGTTACTTGTAATATAATACTATCTTTTCCAATAATTTGAACTTTACTACCGGCTGAAATCGTTTCATTGGATATGGCGCCCCAAGTGGTTCCTTTAAAGGCAATTTTACCCATCTTTTCCGGTGTGATATCGTTTTCAACAATGGCTGTATGACCAATGAATTCCTCATCAATATCGCTTCCATTTTTAACAATTGATTTTCCACTGAAAATTTTTCTAACATATTTTCGCAGTAATACCAATGAAAGCACAGTAGCTACAATAAAGATTCCTAATTGAAAATTAATACTTATATCAAATAGAAATACACTTAAGCTCGCTATCCAAGCTCCTATACCAAAGAATAAGATTATTTGACCTGGAATCATCATCTCTATCATAAAGAATACAATTCCTAATATAAACCAAAGCAATTCTGCTTTAAATAATTCGTTCATTTTCCTTTTTTTGTTAAAGATATATATAAATGGTTAAAACAATATATTTTTTTTGTTAATATTATATAAAATTATTTTTTTTCATATCTTTTACTTTAAAAGTCGAAATTTGGTATCAAACTTTGTATTTTATCTAGCATCGATACTTAATTTATAGGTGTATTCATAATCCCCATATTCAATACGATAAATTTCTAATGGCCATTCTCCCCAACTATTAATACCACCTACACCCATCTGATGCTTATCTATATGAAGCTGAGTAAAGTCACCTTCTTTAAAGCTATAACCGTGCCTTTGTTGTTTAGCATCGCCATCATCTAACATTTCATCGCTATAATGCAAGGCACTCATATTTAAACCTTCTTTCGATTCAATTTTAATGCTAATGCCTGTATCATTAAATATTTTAAATTCTTTTACCTCCGCTTTATTGCCTGTTTCTTGGGGACGCGAATAAGTATAGTATTGCGATTTTACCGTTTGTTTGTAGATACCCATGTGTGCTGAATAATTTCTATCGCAATAGTTTTCATGCGGACCTCGGCCATAATATTCTATTAAATGAAAACTTTTTTCTAAAAATACTCGCATTCCCAATCTAGGCAACATTACTTCTTTATGTTCAGGTGTTGAAATAAATTTTATATTTACCAACATTTCACCAATTCCATTAATTGTGTATCGTATGGCTAGTTTTGCTTTAACACAATCAATATCGTATAATGCATCTATTTGTATCTTTCCCTTTTCTTTTGAATGGGTCAAGCTTTTTAGTACCATATTAGATTGAGCTTCTTTCCAAATTTTTAAACCAAGTTGTAACGATGCACCAAAATCATTATCTACCGGAGCCCTCCAAAATGAAGGTTTTAATTCACTTCCATTTTTAATAATCGGAAGTTTGTTAATCTCTAATTGTTGTAAAAAGCCTGTTTTTTTACTAAAAAAATAAACACCTTTATCTGTTTTCACTGTAATCGATGTATCTTCTGTTAGCTTTACTTCACTTTTTGCATCAAAGGTGTACGACATATCAGTTGACTGCAATTTTATTTGCTCATTGGCTATTTCATGATTTGCAGGTACCAATCCATTCGCCTTTTTTGTGTAATAATAAAAGTTAATGTAGGTTTCTGATTCTTTTGGATATTTACATGGTATAGTAAGAATAGCAGACGATTGCGCAGGAATTTTCAAATCAGCTATACTCCCTTTCTGAATAGTTTTTTTATTCGATAATACTTCCCATTGCATTGAAATATTCGATGCGTCAGTAAAAAAAGATTCGTTGAATATTTTAAACTGATTTGCTTGCACATGCTGTGTATGAATGTTTTGATATACTTTTTTCATTTCCCAAGCATGCGGATTTGGTTTTCGTAAAGGATTAACAATACCATTAAATAAAAAGTTGCCATCGCTGGGTAAACCCTTACCATAATCGCCACCATAAGTATAAATGGTATCTCCATTGGCTTCTATTTTTTGTAATCCTTGATCTACAAAATCCCAAATATAGCCTCCTTGAAAATGCTTAGGATTATTTCGTATCAAGTCCCAGTATTCTTTAAAATTGCCCAGCGAATTACCCATGGCATGAGCATATTCGCACATAATAAAGGGTTTTTCTGGAATAGGAAATCCTTTGGCATAGTCGATCATACCCTTAATTGATGGATACATAGGACAGATTATATCAGTATTGAAATCACTCGACAAATTCTTATCGTATAATGTTGCTTGTTCGTATTGAACAGGACGGGTAGGATCAAATGCTTTTAACCATAAATAACATTGGTACATATTATAACCGTTGCCTGCTTCATTTCCTAAACTCCAGGTAATAATGGAAGGAATATTTTTATCTCTTTCTACCATTCTTTTAACCCGCATCATATGTGCATCAGACCATTTTGGATTATTAGCCAAAGTATACCGAATATCATATCCCATACCGTGCGATTCGATATTCGCTTCTCCAATTACATATAAACCATATTCGTCGCATAATTCATAAAAGTATTCATCATTCGGATAGTGACAAGTTCTAACTGAATTTACATTTAGTAATTTCATTAATTTAATGTCTTCGAGCATCGATTCTTTGCTCACTACTTGTCCGTTTACTGGATCGATTTCGTGGCGGTTTACCCCTTTAAATAATACTGCTTGTCCATTAATTAATACATTTCCTTTCACTATTTCTAACTTACGAAAGCCAATATTTTGAGGTATGATTTCGATAATTTTTCCTGAAACGTCTTTAAGTGTAATGTATGCTTTATATAGATTGGGCGTTTCGGCCGACCATAATTTGGGATTCTTTACTTTCAATTTTAAATTGGCTTCATTTGTTTGACCAAGGGTTGTTTCACTATTTCCTACTATATTAACACCATCGTATAGTTGCACCAATACACTACCTTTTTCGATTTTACTCATCTTGGTTTGGATGCTCAATTCCGATTCACTATAATCTGAATTAATGTCCGTTTTCACAATGTAATCTTCTATGTGTAAATTATTTTTGAATATAAGATAACAGTCGCGGGTTATACCACTTAATCTCCAGTAATCTTGACCTTCTAAATAGGTGCCATCACACCATCTGGTTATAACTAATGCAATGGAATTTGGTCCTTCTACTAAGAAACTGGTGATATCAAATTCCGATGGCAATTTACCATCTTCGCCATAACCGCAATATTTGCCATTAACCCAAACCCCTAGGTTTGATTTGGCTGCTCCAATATGTAAGATGATTTTTTTATTGAGATCGATTTTCTTGATGCTTATATTTTTTCGATAAATAGCGGTCGGATTATAATTCATTGGGGTGAGGGGAGGATTGGGTTTCATTATATGCTGAAATTCATATCCAATATTTACATATATTGGGTCGCCAAAACCTTTTATCTCATTGTTAAAGGGCACTACCATATTCACCCATTTACTGTCATCAAAATTTGTTTTTTCAAAATCAATTGGAATATCAGATGGTTTTTCTTGCCATTTAAATTTCCAATTTCCATTTAGGTTTAAATAATTCACTGATTGTTGCCAATTATTTTTTTTGGCCAACTCAATATTTTCATAGCTGTAGAATGAAGCCCTTGCAGGTAAACGATTATCTTCATTAAGTTTTTCGTTGGTCCAGAATGGCTGCAGTTTAGTCACGGCTTCGTTCACTAATTCTTGTGAATTCAAAAGTGCGAAAAAGTTGATCGCAATAATTAAAAAGATTTGTTTCATATGTAATATATTTATATTAACTAACAGTATAGACAGCATGCTTGTTGTCTATAAAATGTTTGCTACGCACATATTATTGTTCAGCATTTATCGGATTTTTATTGTTTTTTATTTCATTTATAAATACTTTAATTGAACCTACCAATATTTCTGCTTTTATAAGTACCGGTATTTTATTTTCATCGTCCGTTACCCAAACATACAAATCTTCACCACCTTTAAACATAGTTCCTTCTACTAATAAGCACGAGAATTTATGACAACGATACGTTTTTTTATTTCGAGTTGTTATGTTCTCTTTCCCCAAATACCTTATATACAAAGGAATTTTTTCATGATCAAGAATTACTTTTACCGGAATAATATCATTTATTTTTATATTACTAATATCTAAACTGCGTAAGTAGTAGGCAGCTGTTAATACATCATAATAACAGGAATCAAAGGATATCGGATTGTTTTTTAGAGGTCTTTTAGATGTTTCTGTATAGGCGTTAATCGATTTACGTTTATAATCGAAAAAGTAGGATTCATAAGCTCTATATCCACCTTCATTGGTATTTCTTTCGGCCCAAATAATATTATAGTTATTAGGGTTTATATAAGACTGATATCGATCTCTTACTTTATACATCCAGTCCCAATTTTTTGAACTGTTACCTACTGCATCGAAATGAATAACATCATCGTTTTTATATTGAGCTTTCTTAATCATAAAATCTACAGTTCCCGCTTCAACCCATACAAACTGCCAATTGTAGGTTACGGTATATTGCAACAGTTCTCCTGTTTTGTATGCATTAAAATTGTTTAAACACTGAGAATGAATATTCTGCAATAGAAATAGTGCGATAGAAAATTGAAAGAGAAAATTCATTATCAGTTTCATTATATAACTCGTAAAGATACATTTTTTTTGTGTTTTTTTGATTTGACAGATATTATTCTTATCTTTTCTAGTGATCTTATAAACTTTATGACTATATATTCCTATGAATCAATTTATTTAATTGCTTAAGGGCATTATATTTAGTATTCCGACTAATTTATATGTAAGGTTTTATGCGCTTCCTTGTGCCGTTGCTATTACTACTTATTATGAACGACCTAATATCCCAATTGATGCTTTCGAACTAAAACCTGTTATACCAGCTAGCGTGCTTTTTTTCAATCGTTTGTAACGAAATTTGTGTAGAAGTTGTAAAGAAAAATTAATATTTTTTCTGACTGCACTCTTATGGCGGCAGGCTATGCCCCTGATTTGTTAAACAGAAAAGGGGCGATAGCCCTGATATCTTAGTAGCATAAAACAAATACACACAAAAAGGGGCGATAGCCCTGCAATCTATTGATTGTTCAAGCGATTCAATATGATTATTTCGGTACATAATTTAGTATATTATTTTTATTACTCAACCTTGTTTGGCTGCAGACTGTGCCTTCGTCGAATATATGATTTTAGGCTGCAGCCTGTTTTTATATGTAAATAGATTATGTTTTAGAGATCTCTCCCTCCGTTTCACTTCGGAACCAATGACAGATTTATGCAATTGTTATATTGTCAAATAATTACAAGTTTATTTCCATTTTTTGATATTCTTACTAAAGTGAATCAAGTTGCAATGTTGCTAAGTTGCTATGTAAATCAAAATTCCTACTGACCTAGAAACCCAGCAACATAGCAACCAATTAATAAATAAACAAAAAAAGCCCTGTTAAGGGCTACACATCGGTAAAAAAAAAATTCCTTTTCGCCTGCGAGCTGTTTGAGTGAAGCCGATAGGCGGAACGAGTTCTCGCAGGTAAAGTCTTTTTTGGTTACTTTTTTTGACGAAAAAAAGT
>JAIFLP010000117.1 GCA_020049015.1 Bacteroidota bacterium
TTTTTAATTCCAATAACATTTGAATGGCAATGAGACGCGAAAAAGCCCTGCCAAAATCAACCAAAGATCGTTGCTTAATGCCTGCAGGAACAGCGAATTGAAACATGGCTACTATATAAGCTGGCGCATCTTTGGTAAATCTGCACGCTACTATATAATCTGAAACCATAATTACTTTTAACTGTTTCATATTTTTTTGTACTGCCTCTCCCATCTGAGCATACAGCATGTCATTTGAACCTTCAAAAATCTGAAAAGGCCGGCTATCAATAATACCTCTACCACCTATATGGCTAAAACGATACGCCTTAGCGCCCACCATTTGAACGAGCGATTGAGCAGCCTCTTGCATTAAATCAGTAGCATATGCTTTAAAAGCATTGGCTTCGAGGTAAGCAGAAGCCAGGTTATTCTCAATTCCGGCGTTCTTGGAACTATAATTACAAAAAGCTGAACAAACACAAAAAGCCGATTGTAAGTGAGCAATGCGCAATTGAACCTGATCAAATTCGAACAAGCTTTTTCCTCCAACAAATCTTTGTTTACAGTGAGCAATAGCTTCATCCAGCATGCGCTCAATAAAACCTAAAGCCATAGCCGGAAACTGCAAACGACTTCGGTGCAATATATCCAATAACATAACGAGTCCAGACGATTGGGGCAGCAGCATTTGTTGTTCTGGAACAAGCACATCAATAATATTTTTTCCATAAGGAATATGATGTAGTCCGAGATTATCATAAAATTCTTCCACCACAATAGATTGATTGGGTTTACTTACATCACAAAGAAAGAAGCCCATATCGCGACTTAATTGTCCTTGCTTGGTTTTTTCGCGAGCTGTTAATATCCAATACTGCGCACTACCTGTTAAACCGGCCCAATGTTTAATTCCCTTCAGATGGTAATTACTATTTACTTTCTCAAAATTACTTTGCATATTCAGGGCATCACTTCCATAATCGGGCTCAGTGATCATGAGTCCACCCATTTTAGATTGAAAGAGAAAAGCCTTTAAAACATCACTTTTAATATCATTAGAAGCATATTTTATAAATGGCTGCATAAACAAGGCAGAATTAATTCCCATAGTAAGTGCGTAGGCAAGGGACTCATAGGCTGCGGCAGATGTGATAGCCAAATTCTCAAGAACACTGGAGCCTCTACCTCCATACTCGCGGGGAATTACCACTGAGATAGGAGCCAAAGGGAGGATTTTTTCACTTACCGCATGCGGTATCCCTCTTTGGGAAGTAAATGGATCCTTGGCGAGTAACTCAGGAAAGACATTGTGGATAGCAGACTTGAATATTGTAAGATAATCGGAGAATGGCATTGTTGCCATAACATCATTATACTTGATAGGAAGCTCGGGAAATTGCTGTGTCATTATACATTTGATTTAATAAAAGACACAAAGGTACGAAATTAAATACAGAACTGATCCATAAAAACACTCAGATATTTCTAGCCAGATAAAACCTATCCACACGGGGGGTATTCATTGCATTCTGCAGAGCCTCAATAACAAAAAGCTTTTCTTGTCTACAAAATCTTAATAAGAGGTTACGCCTTTCAAAATCGCTCATTGAAAAAAGCTGTTTAACAAAAGGGTTTGTCACCATTTTCTTGGGCACCAATAAAAATAGATGCCCAATTAATTCAGCAATTTCGAGATCAGAAAAAATTGCTTTACTATAGGCTGTAGAAGAAGCTTTAATGAGAGACAAACGATAGTCGAGATTTTCATTTTTTGATAGATAACCATTGGCACCTGCTGAAATAAAAGAGCGAACATAATTATTATCGTCAAATACCGATAAGCCAAAGATTTGAGATTGAGGCTGCTTAATCCTTACATATCTAACGGCATCGAGTCCAGATATATTACCAACAAACTCAGTTTCAATAAAAATTAATTGTAATGATTGCTGCTCAACAATTTTATAGAACTCATACACATCAGAAGCTTCAAAAATATCACCTAATTCATCTTTAAAATTTTCTTTCAAAAGCATTTTAAAAGCCTCCTTGAAATAATCTTTCGAATCAACTACCAGTATATTTACTTTTTCGTCCATACCTTTTTTTTTAGTTTTGAAGGTGTTAAGGTGTAAAAGTTTTAGAAAACGAATACTTTTTTATAGTGAAATTCATTAATTATTTTTGATTTTTTAATCATTTCCAAATCTTCATCTGTAAAGAAGCCTTCATTTTTCAATATACTGACTGTTTTTCCACCTGAATTGCAAGCGCCCTGTAAGATTGGCATGGATGAGATTGGATTAATCTCAGATGAATTAATTTCAATTACCTCCCTTATTTCATCCACCAACAAACCAGTAAGTATATGATGATGGTTTTCTTCAGTTTCCACCACTATGATACAGTTTTTATCAGTAATATTAGCGGGAGGCATACCGAATTTCTTCCGTAAATTCAATACAGGCAGGTTTTTGTCTTTCAGTTTGATAACACCTGAAATGATATCATTATCTTTCAAACCAATTGCTATTTCGGTCATTTCAAGAATGTTTTGAATTTTTTTGACATTCAGACCGAACATTTTATCCTCAAGTTTAAACGTCAGAAAAAATTGCGTCTTTTGGTCTAATTTACTCATAACAGTTCCTCCAAATTAAGTTTCTATATAGCTAATTTCAATTACAAATGTAATGTAAATGAGCAGCAGCAGGCAATAATTAAATACCTTATAACAAAAGAGTAAATACCTTATAAGGATGGTAGAAATACGATTTAGAATTTGGATCTAAGTTTAATGAATTCTCAATTGTTATTGAAATATAGTTTTTAGTTTTTAGTTTTTAGTTTTTAGTTTGGGGTAAATTAAGATTTAATTTTTGAGCGATTTTTTCAATGCAGCCAATAACCTGCTTATCTTTCCGCATCAAATACAAAATCCTAGAATGAGAGAAAAATGTAGTTTATAAGTGCTTTTTACGGGAGAAAAGTGTATTTTTGTCAAATAATTATGAGAGAAAAGTGTATTTATTGGATAAAAAAAGCGGTAAATAGATGTATAGAGAATGTATTAATAATTTGATTAATTGGAAGTTAAATAAATTCAAAAAGCCTCTAGTTTTTCTTGGAGCCAGGCAAGTTGGAAAGACTTGGCTTATAAAAGAGTTTGGAAAGACCCAATACAAGAAAATGGTGTATATCAATTTTGAAGATACCGATGCCCCAAGCGACATTTTTAAATCAGATTTCGATATTGACCGTATTATAACATTGTTAAATGCTCATGCTGGATTGAAAATAACAGCAGAAGACACATTACTGGCTTTTGATGAAATACAAGCAGTACCTAGAGGAATTACAGCACTCAAGTATTTTTATGAAAAAGCTCCGCAATATCAAGTTATTGCGGCAGGATCTTTATTGGGAATAAATATACACCCCGATGAATCTTTTCCTGTTGGTAAGGTCGAATTCTTAACCCTTTATCCGCTTAATTTTACAGAGTTTTTACTTTCAATGGGAGAAGCAGGTCTGGTTGAATTAATAGAAAATCACGAGTGGGAGTTAATCAATACTTTTAAATCGAAACTTATAAACTATCTTCGTTATTATTTATTTGTAGGAGGCATGCCGGAAGCTGTATCTCATTTTTCTCAAAACAAAGATTGGGATGCGGTTCGTAAAATTCAGAATAACATTCTGAAAGCTTATGAAAAAGATTTTTCAAAACATGCTCCCAAAGAAATACTACCTCGTATCAATCTAGTATGGGAAAGTATTCCGGTACAGTTAGGAAAAGAAAATAAAAAATTTATTTATGGTGTAATAAAGCAAGGAGCTCGGGCAAAAGACTTCGAATTAGCCATTCAATGGCTTATTGATTCAGGATTATTGCATAAAATTTACAGTATCTCCAAACCTGCTTTACCGCTTGCCGCCTACAAAGAATTATCGGCTTTTAAATTATATCACAATGATACAGGGCTACTTTGCGCAATGACAAAACTCAATGCAAAGACCTTACTTAATGGAGATGCTATTTTTACTGAATTCAAGGGAGCATTGGCTGAACAATTTGTTTATCAACAAATCTTACCAAATGAAGATATTGCGATTTATTATTATACATTTGAAAACAGCAAATTTGAAATAGACTTCATTATTCAAAACAAAAATGATGAGGTAATACCTATTGAAGTTAAATCGGGAGAAAACCTTAAAGCCCGCAGTTTTAAACTTTTTTGCGAAAAACATCAACCTAAAACAGCCATTCGCGCATCTTTATCAAACTACCATAAAGAAAATGGGTTGATAAATGTACCACTATATGTATTAGAAAAATATCTTGAAACGATGTAGTCCGGTAAATATAATAAAACGAGCATGTATAGAATTAATCGATAAAAATAATTACTTTTGCAAAAAAAGTAGATAATGCTTATAATTTCAATAATACTAAAGGATTAATAATAAATTACTATACATAAAAAATGAACAAAAAAAGAATTTATATTACTTCGTTACTACTAACGATACCAATATATTTATTTGGTCAATTTGAATTTGAATTAAAAGCAAGATTAAATGAACCTATTTCATACCAATTATCGGTCGATAGATTTGCATCAATCACAGATTCTGTAATTTATATTGTGCTTAAAAATCCAAGTTCATCAGCCTCCACCTTTAGATTTCAAGACAATTCCGATATTATACAAACTGAAACAAAAATTGCAGATAAAGTACAATTCAATCTATCCAATAGTGATGAATTTTGGTATTACTGCCTATTAAAAAACAAAGGAAAGTTTTTAAGTTATAAAGACAACCAAAAAAGACTTGAAAATAATCAAATAATAAATTCTTACATACAAGAAATAGAAAAAAACAACTCCGTTCTTGTGGACTATTCATTGAGTAATTATTTAAATATTATTTACAAAGAAACAGCCTATGACTTGAAAGTAGACAAACGATATTTTAATTTAAAAATACTCATTATTAAAGATATAATTCCCAGAATCTACTGCTTTTCAAATGGTATTACGCTAATTTCCACGGGTCAGTTAGCTACATTAAGTAATGAAGCTGAATTAAAAAGTTTGTTGTTTAATTCGCTTTATCGCTTGTTTACCGACCAAACATATAAAAACCAGAAAAAGACTGAATCATACAATAAATTTTTAGATGTTTCAGAAAAAGCAATCAACTATAGCATTTACAACGTGCAATTAGTTAATAATATTTATCTTAAGAAAGCAATTAATAATTTAACAGGACATATAAGGAACCAAATAAATGATGATTTGCTAAGAACATTTGGATTGATATACTCAAAAAATCAATTAGAAACTGCGGACTATTACACCGTAGAATATTCAAATTTTTTATTCAATGATTCAAATATATTTTATTCCATACTGCAAAAAAACATTGAATACATTTCAAAAAGAAATGATATACCGGTTCAGTTTCTAAATGAATACAAATATCGGAATGCTAATAAAAACATAGTAGAATCTCATATTGACAGTATTTTTATTAAAAAACTTAATACCATTTTCTCATACAATGGATTTTATGAATTTGAATACGAACGATATGATCTAGCAATAAAATTTATTGATCTCAATATAAAGTATCATACCGCCTCATCTCAAGATTATTTAATTAAAGCCATTGCGCTATTCAACACCTCAGTGGATATAGAAATATCAAATGAAGTTATACGTTTATTAAAAATTTCAGAGAGATTATCAGTTAATGAAAATCCGTTAATATATAAAAATATCGGATTGGCCTATTTGCGACTAAATAATAATGCAAATGCAAAACTATATTTCAATAAATATAAAGATTTACTTTTTGAGATGAAATTAGAAGCACCTATTTACAATAAAGAAAAAGAATGGCTAGAAAATACGATATCGAGATTATAATGAACTCCCCCGCAAACTAAATCTTGCAAAAATCTATTTTTGATATTTAATCATTTCAGTGAGCTGCAAAAAATAATCTTTACTCCATATTTCTATTTCAGATGGATTTTTTAAAAATGGCTTTACATCATCAATAACATGTTGAATATTTGTGTTATTTATTTTATCTTTCATTAATGCCTTACAAACTTCAATGGTAAATTCATGTTCATTACTGTATCCGCTTTGCAAGGCGCGATCTTTAAGGTGTAAAAAATCTACCGGAGTATTATTTCGAATGTACCACTCCATATCATACCAATCGCGACCTTTCACTCTGCTTTTCCAATTACGAAACAACAAGGCATGCATTTTCCCCGCAAATAAGCAAGGTAAAGTAAAACAACGGGTCATAAAACTAAACGGCAACAAGAGCAACTTATACTCTGTTTGAAAAAGCATGGGAGGATCTTTATCTACTTCAATTTTAATTTTTATATTCTGCTCTGTTTGAAATTCAATATTTAATATTTCTGTAGTATCCTTTAAAAAAGCTGATTCTATGTGCGTGTTAGTTGTTTTATTTTTTTTGCTAATTAAAACCTCGCGACCGTATAATTTAAATTCATGGGTAATTACTTCAAAATAGTTATCGAGATTAAATCCCGTATCTTTATTCAA
>JAIFLP010000063.1 GCA_020049015.1 Bacteroidota bacterium
AAGCTATTTTTGTATATATTTTCGGTGATATTCATCATCACCCCTACGATGCAATAATACGAAAAATTTTGTCTTTTAGTGCAACTTCATCGATTAAATTCATACAGTTAAAATGTTTTTTAGGGCATTTTTGATATCCCAATTTAGAGCAAGGCCTGCATTTTATGGACTTAACTTCAATTATTTCTGAAAGATCACCAGCTAGATAAGGATCCATGCCAAATTCAGGTACTGTACTGCCCCAAATAGATAAAATATTTTTTTTAAGTGCAGAGGCAATATGCATCAAGCCTGTATCATGTGTTATAACTAATTTCGACTGCTCAATTATACTTGCCGATCCATTTAGCTTATACACCCCGCATAATGAAATAACCTCACCTTTAGTTATTTCTAACAATTTTTCTGCCCGCAATGTATCTTCTTTTCCTCCTAATAATATTACAGGATAGTCTATCTTATTTATTATCGAGGCTATTTTTTCAATGGGCAACTGCTTAGTGTTGTGCTTGGCTCCAATAACAAATGCAATGAAGCCTTTCCTGAATGGTTCTGGTAAGGTATAAATGCTTACCTTGTCATTTTCTGGAATAAAATAATCTAAGCCTTTTTGGTCATTTACTATATCAAAATGCTTTAAACAATCCATATAGCGATCAACAATATGGATTTTAGGTAAGCGATTAATTCCTAATTTTACCAATAACCACTTCTGAAGGTTCAGTTTATTGAAACTAAAAGCCAGTACTGGCATCCGTTGTTTAATGATAAATGTTCTTAGATTATTGTGAAGATCTATAATGTAGTCAAAATTCTCAGATTTCAGATTTTTAATGCTTTGACTCAATGAGTTTTCAAGTAAATGTACCTTATCTATATAAGGATTGGACACTAACAAGTCTTTAAAAGCAGGCTTGCTTAGATAATGAATTTCAGATTCGGGCATTTGTTCTTTTAAACAACGCATTACGGGTGTGGTAAGCACTATATCGCCAATAGAACTGAAGCGTATAATTAAAAATCGAACGCGATAAGCTGTCTCCATTATCTCTGCTTATCTAAGAATAACAATAATGACATCCAATATTCAGTAGAAGATTTTTGATCTTTCCACAATGCTTTGCAACCTTGCGAACCAACCTCTTTCTCGGGTTTAAAGTAGGTGATATAATTCTGCCCTACTTTAGAAAAAAGTTCTTTAACATATAATTCATCATTTATGGTGCTAGCTGCAAAAATGGGTTTGTCTATGCCTACTATCTTATCTTTAACTGATAGTATGTCGCCAAAGTATTCTCCGGGACTAAATGCTATGATGCTTTTTACTTTTTTATTGTTTTTCCCTTCTAATAAGCTTAATGTGGCGCTATAAGCACTCCCCATCAATATAACCGGTTTACGACTCTGGATAAAGCCATACTCTATGGCAGCCTGAATGTCGCGTATAGATGAGTAATCATCATAGGTAACTCGTTTTTCTCTGGTCGATAAATATGTTTCGCTGCGTATAAAATTAATTTCTCTGCCCGATCGCAAATCAACGGCCAAACAATTAAATCCTAATTTTGCCAAACGGGGAGCAATTTCCCTAAATTCACCCCTGCTCGATCTTAAATCGTGAAACAGCAAGATATAAGGGGCATTATCATTTCCTGCATAAAAATCAGCACTTATAATTATTTCATCTTTACTTAAAAAATTGACAAGTTCTTGAGCGCTTAGTATGCCACTCATGATGAATATGATAAAGGAAACTATTATAACTTTAAAACTTCTCATAATGTTTTTTTATATCAAGCGCTAATTTAATCATTTTATTCTATTGCCCTATTCATTTCTTTAATTTATTTTTGAACGATGAGAAGCATAATAATTTCATGCAATATATATGTTAGAAAAAACTGGTTGCTAAGTGTTCTGATAGTCACATTTTTATTGTTTTTTTATTTTATTTTGCCTTCCGAAATATTTGTTAATCCTTGCTCTACAGTTGTTTATGATACTAAAGGCAATCTGTTAGGGGCAAAGATTGCTGCAGATGGTCAATATCGCTTTCCCCATCATCAAAATGTGCCTGAGAAATTTTTACATTGCATTACTTGTTTTGAAGATAAACGTTTTTTTTACCATCCGGGTATCGATCCTTTAGCTTTAAGCAGAGCAATTTATCAAAATATTTCCCGCACCAGCGTTGTAAGTGGTGCTTCAACTATAAGCATGCAAGTGATGCGTATTTCAAGAAATAAAAACAATAAAAGAAATATATGGAACAAGCTATTTGAAATGTTTCTGGCGGTCCGTCTTGAATGCTCCTATTCTAAAAAAGAAATACTTTCACTTTATGCTTCCAATGCACCTTTTGGTGGAAATGTAGTAGGCCTCGATGCAGCAGCTTGGAGGTATTTTGGACGCAGTTCCCATCAACTTTCTTGGGCTGAAATGGCATGTTTGGCCGTATTGCCAAATGCTCCGGCATTGATTCACCCCGGTAAGAACAGAGAAAAATTACTCAAAAAAAGAAATGTATTATTAAGCCGTTTGGCTCAGCAAAAGGTTTTTTCAGAACAGGATTTGCCGCTTTATATGGCTGAACCATTGCCCGAAAAACCGCTGCCTTTGCCGATTATTATTCCTCATCTGGTAGAGAGAATTCATAAGCAATTACCAGGCAAAATATCTACAGTAACTATTAATACTTCGTTACAGCAAAGAGTGAATCATATTCTAGCAGTGCATCACAAGCAATATGCAGCCAACGGAGTGAACAATCTTTCGGCGCTGGTATTTGAAGTTAGGACTGGCAAAATTAGGGTATATGCAGCTAATGTAATTCTTAAAAATGATGCTGAGCTTGGTTCTATGGTTGATATGATCAATGCACCTCGGAGTTCAGGCAGTATTCTGAAACCCTTCTTATATGCTGCAGCAATGGATCAGGGTATTATATTGCCTCAGCAATTAATTTCAGATATTCCTATCCAGATTGCTGGTTTTAAGCCACAAAATTACAATCATACTTTTGATGGGGTAGTGCCTGCCAACGTTTCCATTCAGCGCTCTCTTAATGTACCGGCTGTTCTTCTTCTTAAAGAATATGGTGTAGAAAAATTTCTTTTTCTATTACGCAAACTTTCATTCACTACTTTAAATAAACCCGCACAGCATTACGGATTATCCCTTATTCTTGGTGGGGGAGAGGTTACTTTATTAGAAGTAGCTTCTGCTTATGGCATTCTTTCCCGATCGCTTTCTTCTTATTATCAAAACAATGGAAAATATGACGATGCGGCATATTTTTTACCTTATTTTCTTGAAAAGGAAAAGGCTGCCAATACTCTACTTACCGACAATAGCCTAATTAGTCATGCCGCAGCCTATTTAACGTTAAATGCTTTGTCAGAATTAAATCGACCCGAAGAAGAAGCACATTGGAAATCATTTTCATCTAATCAGCGAATTGCATGGAAAACCGGAACTAGTTTCGGTAACAGAGATTCATGGGCAGTGGGTTTAAATCAAGAATATGTGGTGGGCGTTTGGGTTGGTAATGCCGATGGTGAGGGACGTCCTGAAATGACGGGTGTTGGATTTGCAGCGCCGGTAATGTTTGAAATATTTAAATTGTTGCCAAAGTCTGCTTGGTTTAGTATTCCTTACGATGACATGCTGCAAATACAGGTATGCAGGGAAAGCGGTTTCAAGGCATCGCCTATTTGTCCGAATATCGATACTGTTTGGGTGCAGGCAAATGCTGAGCATGCTCCGGTATGCAGGTATCATACAATGGTTCATTTGAGTATGGATAAAAAATACAGGCTGTCCGATCATTGTGCTAAAGTTGCTGAAATGATTCATATTCCTTGGTTTGTTCTACCCCCTGCAGAAGAATGGTTCTATATAAACAAAAATATGTCGTACCGTCAGTTACCTCCATTTAAAGAAGGATGCGGCATGGATCAAAGGAAAAGTCCTATGGAACTTATTTATCCCCGCGAATTTGTTAGTATTTTTATTCCCCGTCATATTGAAGGAAATCAAGGTAGTGTGGTTTTTGAAGCTGCTCATACAGATCCTAATGCTAGCATTTTTTGGCATTTAGACAAAAACTTCATAGGCACAACCAAACATTTTCATCAGTTAGCTGTTAATCCACCCGTAGGAAACCATAAATTGACCTTAGTTGATGATAAAGGCAATCAAATAGTAAAAATTTTTAAGGTTGTTAATAAAAATTAACTATATTTGGACTAATTTTAAGTTTCTTATTTTAACACTTATTATTAATATAAATTTATTTAACATGAAGAAAATTGTTTTTTCCTTATCGTTTTTAATGCTGTTTGTTACAGCAGGTTTTTCTCAAGAAGAAGCCACTGAAAAAGAAGTACTAAAATCAAAAAAAGGTACTCCTTATCTTCCAAAGGCCGGTGATTACGCCTTGGGTGTTGCAGCTACTCCTTTTTTGAATTTTGCTGGTGAAGCCGTTAAAATCAATTCTGGTGGACCTTTTAATAGTCCTGCCGCTTTCAATTTCCTAAATGGAAATAATTTTATTTATGGAAAATATTTTATTGATGATGCAACGGCTGTGCGCCTTATGATCAACATTACACGTAATTCTACAACTGATAGAGATTATAGTACAAAAAGTGGTACAACAACTGGAGAGGAAGTTGAAGATAAACACACAAGAACAACTTCTAACACATACTTAGGTGCTGGTATTGAAAATCGCAGAGGTTATGGTCGTTTAGTAGGTTTCTACGGAGCTACTGCTTCTATTACTTTACAGAATGGTCAAACAGATAAGTATGAATATGGAAATGCCATTACAGGTGTTTACACTAATCCCGCACGTACTAATTTTGTTGGAAGTGGTGCTGGAGCAAATCTTGAAGTGAAAAGAAAAAGTGGATTTGGAATGGGCTTGAATGGATTTGTTGGTGTTGAATATTTTATTCTTCCAAAAATATCTTTAGGTGGTGAATTTACCTGGGGTGTGGCATACAATCAGGCAGGAAATTCTGGTAGAATTGTTACAACATCTGAAGCTTGGGATGCCCTTAGTGGTGCTGTAGCAACAACTGAAGTAGAAACAGGAAAAACTTCAACATTTAATATTACTACTGGAAACACTGGTGGTGCATTATACTTGCTTTTCCATTTCTAAATTTGAAATAAGTAATTAAAAAAAGGCGGAGATTATCTCCGCCTTTTTTGTTTTAACATGCTGAAGTTTTTGTGGGTTGTACTGGATTCGAACCAGTGACCCCTACCCTGTCAAGGTAATGCTCTAAACCAACTGAGCTAACAACCCTCAAGAGGTGCAAATATAATTATTTTTTAATTTCTATGCTCATGTCATCTACAAATACTCTGTCACCACCTTTCCATTCAACATATAACCAAATCTTATTGTGCTTGTGGTTTGGAGGTAAGATGAAATTTGCTTCTACCTGCTGCCAGTCTTTTTTTTCGCTTTCTTTTTCAATTGCCATTTCCTCTTCATAACCTAATTCAGGTATTTTGCAATAGATGCTAATCTTTGAGTTTAAAGGTTTTTTAAATAATTTTACAAATACTTGTTTTATATTTACTTCCCTGTCTAGCCGTATGATTGCATTTTTACTATCATTCTTATCAAGTTGTAAGCTATAGTCGCCACTAAAAGATGTTATGTTTTTTCTGTTATGCGCATTAAATGCAAATTGTATTTCTTCATTGCTTAATATCGTGTCACTAGTATATTCTGTTTCAAAACTACTTGTTATGGTTTTTGAATTTATCATGCAGCGCTGGGCAAAAGGCATCAGCATTCCATCACTAATTAAATGAATCACATAATCTGGTTTTTCGTTTTCTATAATATGCTGATTAAATCCAAATTTCCATGCGTCCCACAGAAATATTGATTCTCTAAAATGCATTGACAATGCAACCAGCATTGGATAAGTAAATGAATCTCTTATAAATAACGCTTTCTTTTTATGCTTCTGTTCCGTTCTTGCTCCAATAAAATATTCCTCTGCATAAAAGCCATATTCAACCGGATACGATTTATTTTTAAACCCTGTAACCATCGGGCAATGCTCTTTAGGTTCATAATTTACCGACAATTCTTTCTTTGAGATATAGCCTAACATCCCTGAAAGATTTCCGGTAAATTCATTTCTACTTATATTAAATTCATTTCTTTTATAGGGTAGCCCTATACTATTATCTTTATTGTTTAATTGTTCAATTATGTTCTGGTAAGCAAGTATTGCCCCATGTCCGTTCCAATGATGATCCGTTTTGTAAAATATATTTTCTTCGTCTTTCTTCGTTTTTAAGTATTCTTCTAATTCAATAATACTTATAGAAGGGATACTCTTCAGTATTTCAACAAATTCATCTGTAATCGTTACCGAATCACGTTTTCCTTTAAAGTATTTTGGAAGCTCATTCTCATAAATGGCTCCTTTCGTAGGTATAAAAACCCAAACATATTTTATATTTAACTTGTTATAATACAACGCACGACTTGACAACTCATTTCGT
>JAIFLP010000178.1 GCA_020049015.1 Bacteroidota bacterium
GCAATTTGTAGAGCTTAATGATATTACTGGACAAAGGTATTCTGTGTTCAGATTTGATGAATTAACTGGAAAGTATTTATTATTAGGACATGTAGAGGGAAGTAAAAGCTTTTACTTTCTGGATAAAACATCTGAGCCCGGTAAATACAGTTATAAATACAAGATTACGGCTGATTTAAAAGCTACTTTAGCAATTTCGTTTCCGGGATTTCCTACTGAAATTACGACCACAACACTTGTAGATTCATGCAAATATCATAAAACAGTTCGATTAACCAAAGACACAACTCAAGGAAAATACGTTTTAAACATCGAACCCTATGAAGTTGAAAGAATCAACATTTCAGATTATGTACGAGAATTAAAAATTTATATTTACAGAAGTAAAGATTCTATCAATATTATTAATCATGCTAATTTATACGATAGTGTATCATACAAAATAGGGGATAGCAAGTTCATCTATACTGAGACAGATCCGGACAGATATAGTAATATTTACTATTATGTGGGAGTTGTAAAGCTTAAAAATACAATCGATTACACCAATCCTCGCGGATTAAAGATAAAGGAAGGTCCTTATGATTCAAGCATATCAAACTTAGAAGATAATCGACTAAAAGCTGAAGAAACTGTAGACAAAACGCTAATTATCAAAAAACTAAATTTACTACCTAATCCGGCAAAAGACTATATTTTTACCAATGCCAATAAAATTAAGATTTACGACATACAAGGCAAATTACTGATTGAAAAATCAAATATTAGCGCGGAGTCAATTCAACTTACCGGACTTGCACAAGGTATCTACTTCGTTAAATTATATGAAGAAGTTGGCGAAAAATATGATACTCAAATATTGGTAAAGGAATAACATCAACTTTACTAAAAGAAACAAACAAATTCAGGTTATAAGCAAGTAAGGCGAAATATGTCGCCTTGCTTGCTTATAGCCTAACAATAAAGATCGTTAAGCAATTAAATTTCTGAGAAATTACTTCTTTTTCCTAAAGAATCATAAAATATTTGCGTGCTGAACCCATGACATTGAATAAATTGTTTATTTTTGTCACTTGCAATAAAAATACTCTATAGAATTATGACACAAGAAGAATTATTCAAAAAATTAATTGCACACTGCAAGGAATATGGGTTTATTTTCCCGTCGAGTGAAATTTACGACGGATTAAGTGCCGTTTATGATTACGGGCAATTGGGCGCTGAATTAAAGAACAATATCAAAAAATACTGGTGGGAATCGATGATATTATTAAACGATAATATTGTTGGTATTGATGCAGCAATATTTATGCATCCCCGCACATGGGAAGCATCGGGACATGTAGGCGCTTTTAATGACCCATTGATTGACAACAAAGATTCCAAAAAAAGATATAGAGCTGATGTATTGATAGAAGATCATATTCAGAAAATTGAAGGAAAAATAAAGAAAGAAACCGAAAAAGCGGAGAAAAAATTTGGAGATAGTTTTGATAAAGAAAAATTTGTTGCTACCAATACCCGCGTTATAGAATATCAAAAAGAAATTGATGTTATCAAAGCTCGTTTTGTAGCGGCTTTAGATAAATCTGATTTAGATGAAGTTCGTCAGATCATTATTGATAATGAGATAGTGTGTCCTGTTTCTGGAACACGCAATTGGACGGAAGTAAGACAATTCAATCTGATGTTTGAAACCAAAATGGGATCGGTTAGCGAGGACGCCAATACTATTTATTTAAGACCCGAAACTGCTCAGGGTATATTTGTCAACTTTCTGAATGTACAAAAATCGGGACGCATGAAAATTCCCTTTGGTATAGCCCAAATAGGAAAAGCATTCAGAAACGAAATTGTTGCCCGTCAGTTTATTTTCCGCATGCGGGAATTTGAACAAATGGAAATGCAATTTTTTGTGAGGCCGGGAAGTGAACTAGAGTGGTTTGAAAAATGGCGCGAAAAACGCTTGCGTTGGCATTTGGCAATGGGAATTAACAATGATAAGTATCGTTTTCATAAACATGATAAATTAGCACATTATGCCAATGCCGCTTACGATATAGAATTTAAATTTCCATTTGGATTTAAAGAAGTAGAAGGGATACATTCCCGCACTGATTTTGATTTGAGTAGTCATGCTAAATTTTCAGGAAAGAAAATTACTTATTTCGATACTGAATTAAATCAGTCCTATACACCCTATGTAGTTGAAACATCAGTAGGAGTAGATCGCATGGTACTATTAATTTTATCAAATGGATATACTGAAGAAAAAGTAAAAAAAGATGATGGAGAAGGAGAAGACACCCGTATTGTTCTCAATATACCACCAGCTTTAGCTCCTGTAAAGCTTGCTGTACTTCCTTTAATTAGAAAAGAAGGCATGCCCGAAAAAGCAGAAAAAATCATTCAAGATTTGAAATTCGAATTCAATTGTCAATATGATGAAAAAGATTCTATAGGTCGCCGTTACCGCAGACAAGATGCAATAGGAACACCATACTGTATCACCATAGATCATCAAACCATGCAGGATGATACAGTAACTATTCGTCACCGCGATACCATGAAACAAGAAAGAATGCCGATCAGTGGACTAACGGAATTCCTTCAAAAAAGAGTGAGCATAAAAAGCATGTTATTGAATATATAAAAATTATTATATGAATTACAAAGAAATAATAAAAAACATTTTACCGCACGCATTCGCTGTATTGGTATTCGTAATATTAAGCTCTGTTTATTTCTTTCCGGAATTAGAAGGTAAAGAAATGACACAACATGATATAGTGATGGCTAATGGCATGGCAAAAGAGCTGAACGATTATTATGAAAAAACTGGAAAACATGCACATTGGACCAACTCCATGTTTGGAGGAATGCCGGCTTACCAAATCAAGGCAGGTGAAAATAAGAATATATTTCTAACAATTCAGCGGGCCTTAAGATTGAATTTACCATTCTTTACCATTAGTATTGTATTTGCTTATCTTATTGGATTTTACTTTTTTTTCGCTTCATTACGTTTTAATAAACTAATTGCCATAGCAGGAGCAATTGCATTTGCGTTCGGATCATATAATATAATCATCATTATGGCTGGGCACACATCAAAAGCATATAGTATTGCCTATATGGCACCAGTATTAGCGGGAATGATTATGCTTTATCGAAAAGAATACATTGCTGGATTTATAACCAGCATCATAGCATTAGGGATTCAAATATCAACTACTCACTACCAAATAACCTATTATTTAATGATGATGATGGGATTATACGTCATTATCAAATTAGTGGATTCTATAAAAGAAAAATCATTTAAAAATTTTGGTCTAGCTACAGGTTTACTAATTATTTCAGGAATTATAGCACTTGGAGGTAATGCTACCAATTTGCTTTCTACAAATGAATACGGAAAATTATCAACCCGGGGTCCATCGGAACTTACTGATACAACGGGAGATAAAACAAGTGCACTACCCAAAAGTTATATCTTAAATGATTACAGCTATGGCATGTCAGAAAGCTTTACCTTGCTTATTCCTAACACCATGGGAGGCGCATCAAGCAGTGCCCTCAGTGAAAATTCAGAAACTTATAAAACAATGCAAAGCAATCAGGTTAAAGAAGCCAAGCAATATATAAAGAATATGCCAACATATTGGGGAGGGCAGCGCTTTACATCTGGTCCTGTATATTTAGGTGCAATTGTGATTTTTTTATTTGTATTGGGATTGTTTATAGTAAGAGGGAGTGGCAAATGGTGGTTGGCCTTATCTGCTCTTTTTGCCCTTATTATGTCATGGGGTAAAAATGCTTACTTATTATCTGAATTTCTAATTGATTATTTTCCCGCATACAACAAATTTAGGACTGTTTCAATGATTCTGGTAATTGTGAGTGTAGCTGTTCCGATATTGGCATTTAAAGCGTTAGATTATATTAAAAAGAATAAAGTTGATAAAAAAGAATTATTGAAATCACTATATTATTCATTAGGCATAGTGGGTGGCATAACATTGCTAATGGCGTTAATGGGCAGTATATTCTTCTCTTTCTCCTCTTCCAGCGATAAACAATATCTCCCTGAATGGATTTTAGAATCCTTACAAAAAGACCGTGCAGGTTTGTTACGAGCAGATGCTTTTCGTTCACTGATATTTATTTTACTTACAGGACTGCTCCTCTTTTTATGGATAAAAGAAAAGGTAAAACCAAAGTTAGCACTCATATTAATCACGCTTTTAATTCTTACTGACGTTTGGGTCATAGCCCGAAGATATTTGAACTCAAGTCATTTCAAAACAAAACGTGAAACAGCTAAAGAAGTAGTAGCCTCTGATGCTGATAAATACATAATGCAAGATACTAGCATATTCAGAGTATTTGATGTAACAAGCGATCCTTTCAATAGTGCCAATGCATCATACTTCCATAAATCAATTGGTGGTTATCATGGTGCAAAATTAAAAAGATATCAAGAATTAATTGAAAGACACATTGGAAAGTACAATATTAATGTACTCAGTATGCTCAACGCCAAATACTTTATAGTACCCTCTCAAGATCGCAAACAAAAAATTCCGCAATTAAATCAGGAAGCTTTTGGCAATGCTTGGATTTCGAAAAACTATATTGTTGTAGAAAATGCTGATCAGGAAATTGCTGCATTAGATTCAGGTGATTTAAAAAACAATACAATTGTAGACCGCAGATTTGCAGAACAAATCAGCAAAATAGACACAAGCGTATTAGATTCCTCTGAATTTATAAATTTGAATAAATACAGTCCTGATGAACTGTATTATAATTATTCTACATCCAAAGAAAGGCTGGTGGTATTCTCTGAAATATTCTATGATAAAGGATGGAATGCATACATTAACGAAAAGCCGGTTCCTCATTTCAGAGTAAATTATGTATTGCGAGCTTTATCGGTTCCTTCGGGACAAGGAACAATTGTTTTTAAATTTGAACCTACAACCTATTATATGGGTCAAAAAATTGCAATGTCCTTCTCAATTCTTGTAATATTAATAATATCAGCAGGTGCGGGATATATTATATTCAAAAAAATAAAGAGTAAACGTGTTATAAATACTAATACTAAATAATATACTAAATGGAACCAGGCTATTTTTATTCAATACCTGTAATTTTTTGGGAATTCCTCTGGGTAACATTATTTTCGCTTACCATAGGACTTTCACAAAAAAGAGTTCATAATAATGGAGATGAGCATCGTTTATTTGGTACCGATCGTACATTTACATTTATTGGGATTTTAGGTTATATTCTAATTATTTCAGAACCTGATTCTAAAATTCTTTTTATAATGGGAGCAGTAATTCTCTCATTGTTATTTAGCATATTTTATTTTTTTAAAATTAAGCAGTATAGCGACTACGGCCTGACGTCTATTTTGATTGCGATGCTCACTTACAGCTTGCCATTAGTATTGGTAACACAACCTATTTGGATGTATTTACTATCAGTGGTACTGATTTTAATTTTCTCTGAATCAAAAGAAACCTTTCTTGGATTTTCTAATAAATTTGACCGGTATGAATTTGTTACTCTTGCGAAGTTTATAATTATTGCAGGAGTAATCTTACCAATCCTTCCAAAAGAGCCTATAGTGAGCTATTTGATTATTTCACCCTATAAAATATGGTTGGCAGTAGTTGTAATTTCGTCTATCTCATATATCTCATATCTACTGCGTAAGTTCATTTTCAAAGATGCGGGGATGGTTTTAACCGGAATACTTGGGGGTATATATAGCAGTACTGCAACCACAATTGTTTTAGCAAGAAAAAGCAAAGAAAATGAAGCGGCATCGCCGCAATTAATTGCCGGTATTTTACTGGCATTAACCATGATGTATGCACGAATTCTTGCATTGGTTTATATTTTTAACGTTAGTTTATTTCCTTCATTTTTAATACCTATAGCCATATTAATATTTGTTTCGGCCGCAACTGCTATTAGCATGATAGTTTATAACAGAAAAAAAGATAATAAGGAAATCATAAGTATTGATACCAATAAGAACCCGTTAGAATTTAAGGTGTCTTTAATATTTACTTTTATTTATGTTGCGTTTACCTTTATCAACCATTTTACCATAGAAAAATATGGGCAGAGTGGTTTGAATATATTAGCAGCTATAGTAGGGGTAGCAGATATAGATCCATTTTTATTGAATTTATTTCAGGGAAAATATCAAATTGATATCCATTCAATATTAGTGGCTTCAATGATTGCAATAGTTAGCAATAATTTACTTAAGATGGTATATGCCATCAGTTTGTTTAATAAAAAATACTGGGGATCTTTGATTACAGGCTTTCTGATCATTACCCTAACCAATGTATTTTTAATATTTTTTCTTTAATCAAACCTAAATGAATAAACAATTTGATTTTTTGGTATTAGGAAGTGGCATAGCAGGTTTAAGCTTTGCATTAAAAGTAGCAGATCATGGCAAAGT
>JAIFLP010000097.1 GCA_020049015.1 Bacteroidota bacterium
ATTATATATTATGCTGCGATAGATTGCACTGGTCATGGTGTACCAGGGGCAATGTTATCATTTATAGGATATTTTTTATTAAATAGTATAGTGGAAAGTGGCGAAATGCTTTCGGCAGCCGATTGCTGCGAAAAACTGCATCAAGAAGTAAGAAAAACATTGAAACAGGAGGATGAAGAGAGTGAAACCAAAGATGGAATGGATATAGCTTTGGTTAAAATTGATTTGAAAAGCATGAAATTGGAATTTGCTGGGGCATATCGGCCTTTGATTATTTTGCGATCTAATAACATAACTGAACATAAAGGTACTAGAAAAACAATTGGAAGCGTTCCCATTGCTGGAAAAGCAGAAGAACAATTTGAGAATTTTGTTTGGAACATAGAAAGGGGAGATAGAATATTCTTTTTTTCTGACGGTTTGCCAGATCAATTAGGAGGGCCTGAAAAGAAAAAGTATTCAACAGTAAGGATTCGAGAGGTAATAATACAAAACCAGTTTTTAAGTATGCCACAATTTCACGAATTTTTTAATAAGGATTTGGAGAATTGGCAAGGCAATTATAAACAATTAGACGATATCTTGCTGATCGGTCTTGAATTTTAAATAAAATTGTATATTTTTATTGAAAATTAGAAATGATATGGAGCCATTAATTATTGACGCAACCGAAGATACGCCTGCCCTGTGTTTGGATGCTGTTCAAGGATTGTTCGAATTATCAGGACGTTCGCTTCCTGAAGATGTAAGTGGAATTTATAGTCAGGCCATTCAATGGATTCAAAGTTATTCACTTATGCCTAATCCTGAAACGGTTTTTACTTTTAAATTGGTATACTTTAATACCGCTTCTTCAAAGTCTATTCTTGATATCTTATTGTTTCTTGAAAAAATGGCCAAGAAGGGTCATAATGTAGTCATTAAATGGTATTATGTTGAGGATGATGAAGATATGCTTGAAGCAGGAAGAGAGTATTCGGGAATAGTGGATGTTAAGTTTGAATTGATACCGGTAAATTCCTATTAAATCAATTCAGGCATAGTTTTTGTTTTTTTTGCTCAAAATAGCTATATTTACAGTTCTAATGCAACAAATGTTTAACCATAATTTGATTGATATAGTGAAAAATACATGCTTTATATTGCTTACGATTTCACTTTTGTTTGGTTGTAGCAGCGAAGGAAAGAAACAGGATGCGCTTCAGGTTCCCGATTCCGTAATTAATGAAGGAATTTTGGAAATCTCGAACGAAGCTATGCAGGATATTATACAAAATATATCATCCCCTGTTGAAATTGCTGCTAAAATAAAGGCTAGTGGTATCCCATTTTCAAAAAAGTACCTGGCGCCAACTGATAAGGTAAGTTCATATAATACAAATCTTCAACAGTCAATTGCTTTAGGAATATTTGGAGCCGATTTGGGCTATCTCAATATGTACAATAAAACAGGTCAGGTTTTAGATTATATCTCTTCTATAAAAAAATTGGCAGATTATATAAAAGTGGGTCAATTTTTTGACTTTTCAACATTAAAGCGCTTGGCGACCAATAATACCAATCTAGATTCTCTTATGTATATTTCCGTTCATTCTTTTAATCAAATGGACGATTATTTAAGAAAAAATAACAGGGGAAACTTAAGTGCCCTTATTATTGCAGGTGTTTGGTTAGAAGGAGTTTATATGATCTCGCAAGTAGCTACTGATTATCCCGACCCTGAAATGTCAGAGAAAGTGGGTGAGCAGAAAATAATATTGGGCGATTTAATGTTGATCTTGAAAAATTACTCTAAAGATCCCAATTTTACTAAGTATTTGGAAGATTTTGAAAAAATCAGGGAAGTATTTCGTCCAGTTAAAATTAGCTATGAAATGGGAGAGCCTGAAGCTGTTGAGCAAGATGGAATGCTCGTTATTATTCAAAATGAGAAGAGTATTGTGCATATTACCGATGAACAACTTGCCTTAATTACAAAAACAGTAAACGATATTAGAAATAAATTAATTAATAACTAGTATGAAGAAGGTATTTTTGATAACATTGTTTCTATCACTTGGTTTTTTAGCGGTCGTTAAGATGGAGGCTCAAACTACTGCCAAGCTGGTTGAAATGTGCACAAAAAGTGCCGGTGACGATGCTACCTATCTAAAAGATTTTGTAGTTGAACTTGAGGCAGCTGGTTCCAATGAAAAACCTCCTGTGGCTAAATTTTCAATGGTTCTCAGTAAAAATAATGTATATCGTTTTACAGTTTGTAATGCGGGAGATTCTGAAGGAAAAGCTGTAATACAGCTTTTTGATATGAACAGATTGCTTGGTAGTTCATATAATGCAGCAACTGGTCAGGAATATCAATCATTTAATTTCCAGTGTCAGAAAACGGGCGTTTATCACGTATTTATAAATTTTGTTGACGGTAAAAAGGGTTCTGCTGTTGGAATCCTGAGTTTTATTAAAACTTTATAATACCTAATTATAAATAGCACAAAGTATTGATCCTGTTAACCAAAGCCAACTTAATAATTCGCTGTACCACTTTTTCTTTAATTGAATGAAATGATAGCTTAATGGATAAATTGCAGGTATCGTCATTATAATTATTATTGCTGAATCTTTTTCTGCTAGTAAAATCAGACCACCTATTAAAAATAATACAAATAATACAATAAAACTTTTACGAGCAAATATCTTTAAGGTTGAGTATACCCTTACCATAAATAAGCTGGAAAAGATTAGCAAAACAGCAACATAAATCAGAAATGCTTTACTATGAAATAACAGCTTTATATCTTCTTGCTTCCAATTGAAAATTATAATATGCTTTAGAAATGGAGCTTCTAAAGAACCTAAAAAATAAATACTAAAGCATATAAAAATTGGTATGCTAAATCCCAGTAAAGGATATATCCATTCTCTCCACACAAATGGTCTGAATACTATTAAACTGGTGTAAATAACGATTAAAAAAAATAAAGATGGCAAATAAATTAATGTGGCTATTCCTGTAATGATGCCTGCTTCGAATGAATGATACAAAAGAATATCGTTTCTAGATAGCAAGATGATTCGATTAAGCAGTACTAATAATAATGGGGCAGTTAATAGAACAGGACTTAATTGGTGTATGCCGGGCAATGTTGAAACAATAAGTGTGAAGAATAATGCAGGTACGTATGTTCTGTATGGAATAAAAATATTTTTATTATTGAAATGGTTAAGATAAAATGCACAAATAATAATAATTAGCGTAGACAAAATGAGTCTGCCTGTTATACTTTTTCCCAACAAAAATTCTATAAGTTGGTGCAGGGGTAAGAGTTCTTCTTTGTTGAATTGAGGAACTGTAATACCTGAATATTTCCAAATAGCCCAAAAAATAGAGTAAACAATAATGAATATTGTAAGAATAGGACGGTAGCTCTTAAAAAAGTTTGACAGCATGCTAATTAAATTAAATCAAAGCCAATATCATTTCTGAAATATTTTCCAGTATAATTAATTTTTTCAGCAGCGGCAAATGATTTATCCGACGCTTCCTTTATATCTTTCCCTAAGGCCGAAATAACCAAAACCCTGCCTCCATTGGTCATAATATGTTCATTTTGTTTTTTAGTTCCTGCATGGAAAACAAAGGCTTTATTTATTTGTTCTAGATTTTCAATTGTTAAACCTTTTTCAAATTCACCCGGATAGCCTCCACTTGCCATTACAACCCCTACACAGGTATCGGCAATAGTTTCCATTTTAGAACTTTTTAAATCTTTTGTTGCCGTTTTGTATAGTATTTCAAGAAAGTCATTTTTAATGCGGGGTAATACAGCTTCTGTTTCTGGATCACCCATTCTTACATTATATTCAATTACATATGGTTCATTATTAACTTTAATTAAGCCAAAGAATATAAATCCGCAATAATCAATTCTTTCTTTGTTAATCCCTGCAATAGTTGGTTTAATGATTCTTTCTTCAATTTTATTCAGAAATAATTTGTCAGCAAAAGGAACAGGCGATACCGCTCCCATGCCGCCTGTATTCAACCCAGTATCACCTACGCCTATACGTTTGTAATCTTTGGCTTCAGGCAATATCACATAATCCGTTCCGTCGGTCAATACAAATACCGAGAGTTCAATACCTGATAAGAATTCTTCAATTACAACTTTGTTGCCTGCTGCACCAAATTTTCCTGATAGCATTTGATCCAATTCATTTTTTGCTTCTTCTAAGGATTGAAGAATCAATACCCCTTTTCCTGCTGCTAAACCATCGGCTTTTAATACATATGGAGCATTTAGTTTTGAAAGGTAATGGAGCGCTTCAGATAAATTTTCTTTTTGTGCCGTGAAATAACCAGCTGTAGGAATATTGTTGCGTAACATGAATTGCTTTGCAAAATCTTTGCTGCCTTCTAATTGAGCCCCTATTGCTGATGGACCCACCACTTTTACCTTTTTTAATAATGGATTGCTTTTGATAAAATCTGTAATTCCTTTTACTAGCGGCTCTTCAGGACCTACAACTACCAAATCAATATCTTTATTTATTAAGGTCGTTTCCAGTTCTTTAAAATCTAGCACCTGAATTGCCAAATTGCTCGCTATTGTATCTGTGCCTGCATTGCCTGGAGCAACATAGAGATTGTTTAGCTTAGGACTTTGTTTTATTTTCCAAGCCATGGCATGCTCTCTGCCTCCCGATCCTATTATCAAAACATTCATCTTGTTTGCGTTTATGTTGCAAAATTAATCTTTTTCGGTTATTTTAAGTACTGATGCACTCATTTTTATTGTTTTAATGTACTTTTGTAGTAGTTATAAATTATGGAAGAAAAAAAAAATACTGCATTAATTCCTATGGCTTACCAGATGATGGCAAAGCCAACGGGTTCCGATTGTAATCTCAATTGTTCTTATTGCTTTTATTTAGAGAAATCAAAGTTTTATGGGCATAATAACCGCATGAAACTGGAACTTTTGGAGCAGTACGTTAAAACATACATTATTTCACAGCAAGCTCCTGTTATAAATTTTGTATGGCAAGGTGGTGAACCTTGTTTGATGGGTCTTGATTTTTACAGAAAGCTTATATCTTTCCAACAGAAGTATGCCGCAGGAAGAAAAGTTGAAAATGCCTTGCAAACCAACGCTACTCTTTTAGACGATGAATGGTGCGCATTTCTTAGGAAAAATAATTTTTTAGTGGGTGTTTCTATTGATGGACCTGAAGAATTGCATGATGCTAATAGAAAAAATATTTCGGGTGCGGGCTCATTTAAGCGAGTAATGCGGGGTATCAATTATTTAAAGAAGCATTCTGTAGAGTTTAATACTTTAACTACTCTGAATAGTACCAATTCAGAACATGGCTTGTTAATTTATCATTTTCTAAAATCAATAGGTAGTAAGTACCTTCAGTTTAATTCTGTCGTGGAACGAATTGCCAATTCTGATCATTCCTTAATGCTGCCAAATGATGACATTGAAGGAACTATCAGCAAGGAATCGGTTAGACAAGGACAATTTTCAAAATGTATGATTTCTATTTTTAATGAATGGGTAAGAAATGATGTGGGTAGTGTTTTTGTTCAATTGTTTGATGCTGTTTTATCAAATTGGGTGGGTCAGGTTCCTGGTGTATGTATTTGGTCTGAAACATGTGGTAGTGCGTTAGCTATGGAGCATAATGGAGACGTTTATAGTTGCGATCATTATGTATTTCCTGATTATAGATTGGGTAATATTTTAGAAGAGCCTATTCTCAGTATGGTATTTTCGCAAAGCCAAAAGAAGTTTGGAGCCGATAAACTTAATGCTTTACCGGGTAAGTGTATCCGCTGTACTTACCGATTTGCTTGTCACGGTGAATGTCCAAAAAACCGTTTTTTATTTACCGATGAAGGTGAACCGGGTTTAAATTATTTATGTTCCGATTTTCTTACTTTTTTTACTCATGCAGAACCATATATGGATTTTATGGCAGAGCGATTGCGTTTGCAACAGCCGCCTGCTATGGTTATGGATTTTGCTCGCATGATTCGCAAATAGCCTATAAGCCAAGAAATAATATGGCAGCTCCACACATCATTAAAATAAGTCCAGCAATAACATGATTGTATTTTTCAATAAAAGTGAATTTAATAAATTTAATTCCGCTTAATAATGAAAATGTTATTACCAACATGGTACCAATTGTCACCATTGCAAAAACTGTTGATACCAGAGCAACTGTAAGGTAATTATGTTCGGCTGCTGGATACATGAGTATTGGTATTAATGGTTCACACGGTCCAAAAACGAAAACCGCAAATAACATCCAATAAGTAAATTTTTGTTTGTTCGAAAGATTTGAATGACTATGTGCACCATGTATAATTATTCTTATTATTGCCCAAATTAAATAACCTGCACCAAATATAAATAGAAGCCATGCGGCAATATCCCCTCTAAATGATTCTATAATACCTAAATGCTCGGCCGATTTGCCTA
>JAIFLP010000105.1 GCA_020049015.1 Bacteroidota bacterium
GTTATTCCCAATGCATTGTATACTTTAGCACGTACCAGCCAAGTTTTAGGCATGTCTTTGGTTTCGATATTATCAATTGCTTGATTAATCATTTCCATTGCCACTTTTAAATCTTTGCCCGATTCGGCTTTGCTTTGGGCTTTACTTACATTGCCTTTCTGAGCCTGCACCATTATACCCGATAAGAGTAGCAGAGCTGAAAAAAAGTACTTGATCATTACATTTTTTTTCTTCATACAACTTAATTTATTTATCATTATTTTCAGTTTCTTCAGCATCATCAGGTGTTTCATCAGTTTCAACATCCGCATCAATTACTTCAGTATCAACATCGGTATCAACTACATCCTCCAATTCAACTTCTTCAACTTGTGTTACAACTACTACACCTTCTTCTTCCTCTTCGCTTTTAGGAACTTGAGCAACTGCTGCCAGTTGGTCATTGGCTTTCATTTTTATGAGTTTAACACCCTGAGTAGCCCTACCTGCAACTCTTATTGCCGATACTGCCAACCTAATGGTCAATCCATTTCGGGTTATGATCATCAAATCTTCTTCATCACTTACCCCTTTTATGGCAATTAATGCGCCAGTTTTTTCGGTAACATTGATGGTTTTCACCCCTTTCCCACCGCGGTTGGTAATACGGTAATCGGCTATATCAGAACGTTTTCCAAAACCTTTCTCTGAAACTACCAAGATACTTTGTGCCTGATCATTTACACAAACCATTCCTACCACTTCATTGTTCTCTCCTACCAAAGTTATACCTCTAACTCCTGATGCGTTCCTTCCTACTTCGCGAACTTTTGACTCATTGAACCTTATGGCTTTACCACTTCTTACTGCAAGTAATATTTCATTACTTCCATTCGTTAATTTAGCTTCAATTAAACTGTCGCCATCTTTGATATTCACTGCTATAATACCATTTTGACGTGGTCGTGAATATAATTCAAGTTTAGTTTTCTTTATAACCCCTTTGGCAGTAGCCAATACAACAAAATGTGTTTTGTTAAATTCTTCGTCTGATAAGTTTTTGACGTTTATAAATGCCTTAATGGTATCGCTTCCTTCTATATTCAAAAGATTTTGAATGGCACGACCTTTAGATATTTTTGTTCCTTCAGGAATATCATACACTTTCAACCAAAAACACTTACCTTTTTCGGTAAAGAATAAAATGGTATTGTGCATGGTGGCACTGAACATGTGCTCTAAAAAGTCCTCGTCACGAGTATTTCCCGATCTAGATCCTGTTCCTCCCCTGTTTTGTGTTCTGAATTCACCTAAAGAGATGCGTTTGATATATCCCATGTGCGAAATAGTTATAACCATTTCATCATCTGCATAAAAATCTTCCGGATTAAATTCTTCTGCATCAGGTAAAATTTCAGTCCTGCGCTTATCACCATACTTGGCTTTAACTTCTGCTAATTCTTCCTTTATTATCTTAAGCCTCAGTTCTTCATTTGATAATATCTCATTTAAATAATTAACCAATTTAACTAATTCTTCATAATCGGCTTTTATTTTATCTATTTCCAAACCAGTTAAACGTTGTAAACGCATATCCAGAATGGCCTTAGCTTGTATTTCAGTTAGACTAAATTTGGTAATCAATCCTTCTTTGGCCTCATCGGGAGTTTTAGAGCTTTTTATCAGTTCAATTACTGCATCTATATTATTTAACGCAATTAGCAAACCTTCTAAAATGTGCTTTTTCTTTTCGGCTTCATCCAGTTCAAATTGGCTGCGACGAATAATTACATCCATGCGGTGTTCCACAAAATATTGAATCAATTGTTTTAGATTCAGCGTTTTAGGGCGACCATTTACTAAAGCTATGTTATTTACATTAAATGCAGACTGTAATTGTGTGTATTTTAATAACTTATTTAATACCACATTGGCAGTGGCATCCTTTTTAAGAATGATGATAATGCGCATCCCAGTACGGTCAGACTCATCATTGATATAAGAAATACCTTCTATTTTTTTCTCATTTATAAGATCAGCAGTTTTTTTAATCAATTCTGCTTTATTAACCTGATAAGGGATTTCGGTTACTACAATTTTCTCACGACCAGTATCGGTTGTTTCAATTTCGGTTCGGGCACGAACTACAATTCTACCTCTACCTGTTTCAAACGCTTCTTTTATACCTTTTAAACCATGAATGATTCCGCCAGTAGGAAAATCAGGTCCTTTCATGTGTACCATCAAATCTTCAATGCTACATTCCCTATTATCCATGTATGCATTAATGGCATCAATTGTTTCAGTTAAATTATGAGGCGGCATATTGGTTGCCATCCCTACAGCAATACCTGAGGTTCCATTCACTAACAGATTAGGAATGCGTGTAGGCATTACAGTTGGCTCTTCAAGAGTATCATCAAAGTTAAATTGAAAATCAACTGTTTTCTTTTCTAAATCGGATAAAATTTCTTCAGCTATTTTAGAAAAACGGGCTTCGGTATAACGCATGGCAGCAGGACTATCGCCGTCAACTGAACCAAAGTTACCCTGACCGTCTACTAACGGATAGCGAAGCGACCATGTTTGCGCCATGCGAACCATGGCCTCATATACTGATGAATCGCCGTGGGGATGAAATTTACCTAACACTTCCCCTACAATTCTAGCTGATTTTTTAAAAGGGCGGTTATGATTCAAACTAAGTTCTGACATCCCGTAAAGCACCCTGCGGTGAACAGGTTTTAAACCATCTCTAACATCTGGCAATGCTCTAGAAACAATAACAGACATCGAATAATCGATGTATGCTGATTTCATCTCTTCCTCAATGTTGACTTTTAAGATCCTCTGATCATTAACATCCTGAATTTCACTCATCTATATTTTCTTTTTTCGTATTTTTTGAAGTAACGAATGTACATTTATTTATTGAAATAACGAATGTTTATAGTTTATAATTATCAACAGCTTTGTGTTTAAAATTTATTACTATATTTAAGGCATGGCATTTTTTATTGCCGAACTTTGTAAGTGTTTTAAAATGAATGTGCTTAAAAATATGGATACACAATTTTCACAGGAATTAAATGACGTTCTCGCTTTTAGTAAAGAGGAAGCGATACGATTAGGGAATGCATTCATCAGTCCAGAGCACATGTTGCTAGGATTAATACGAATCAAGAACAGCCCTACAATAGTTATGCTAGAAAGTCTTTTTAATCTTGAAATTTCAGAAATTAAGGAGCGATTAGAGCATTCATTGATGTCGGATAGCATCATGAAATTAAAAAACAAGGAAAATATTCCTTTGTTAAAATCAGCTGAGAGGGTAATTAAATTAACGCATCTTGAAGCCCGCTCATTGCGGTCGAAAGTAGCTGAAACCCCTCACCTATTGCTGGCTATTTTACGCGACGATACAACTTCTTCAAGCAATATTTTGGCTGAATATGGTGTAAACTATAATATTATTAAAAGCAGCTTAGGCAAAGAATCACCTTATGGGCAATCTGATTATGGTGATGATGATGATGATAAGCAAGGTTCATTTGGAACATCTCGTCCTGGAGGTTCGCAACCGCAAGCTAAATCGGCCTCAGAAACACCCGTTTTGGATAATTTCGGTGTTGATTTAACTAAGGCATGTGAAGAAGGTAGATTGGATCCTATCGTTGGTCGCGAACGCGAAATAGAACGTTTGGCACAGATATTAAGTCGCCGCAAAAAAAACAACCCTATTTTAATTGGTGAACCTGGCGTTGGAAAATCGGCCATAGCTGAAGGATTAGCGATGCGCATTGTTCAGAAAAAAGTTTCTAGGGTGTTATTTGGTAAGCGTGTGGTATCACTCGATTTGGCTTCGATTGTTGCAGGAACTAAGTACCGTGGGCAGTTTGAAGAGCGAATGAAAGCTATTCTTAATGAATTGCAAAAAAATCCGAATGTGATTTTGTTTATTGACGAAATTCATACTATTGTTGGAGCTGGTGGGGCTACAGGCTCATTAGATGCTGCCAATATGTTAAAACCAGCTCTTGCGAGAGGAGAAATTCAATGTATAGGGGCTACAACTTTGGATGAATACCGCCAGCATATTGAAAAAGACGGAGCTTTAGAGCGTCGTTTTCAAAAAGTAATCGTAGAGCCAACCTCACCTGAGGAAACATTTGAAATATTGAATAATATTAAAGAAAAGTACGAAGATCATCATAATGTATTTTACACCAAGGAAGCTATTGAAGCTTGTGTTAATTTAACACAGCGTTATATATCTGATAGGCATTTGCCCGATAAAGCGATTGATGCTTTGGATGAATCAGGTTCAAGGGTACATATTTCTAATATTGTGGTTCCTGAGCGCATTTTGGAATTAGAAAAGGAAATTGAAGAAACTAAAAAGGAAAAGATACAGTCGGTGAAAAATCAAAATTTTGAACGGGCTGCAAGTTTTAGAGATAAAGAAAAGGATTTGCTTGAGCGTTTAGAATTAGAAAAGCAACGCTGGGAGCAAGATTTGGTAAAAAACCGTGTAACCGTTGATGAAGAAAAAGTAGCTGAAGTTGTTGCAATGATGACTGGTGTACCCGTTCAACGTATTGCTCAAGCGGAAGGAACCCGCTTGCTAAAAATGGCAAATGAATTAAAAGGAAGTGTAGTTGGTCAGGATGATGCCATTTCGAAAATAGTAAAGGCAATACAACGCAATCGTGCGGGACTAAAAGATCCCAATAAACCTATAGGTACTTTTATTTTCTTGGGTCCTACTGGTGTTGGTAAAACACAGTTGGCAAAAGTTTTGTCTAAATATTTATTTGAAAGCACTGATAACTTGATAAGAGTGGACATGAGTGAATACATGGAGAAATTCTCTGTATCTCGATTGGTTGGGGCTCCTCCAGGGTATGTAGGATATGAAGAAGGCGGTCAGCTGACCGAGAAAGTTCGTAGAAAACCCTATTCGGTAGTTTTATTGGATGAAATTGAAAAGGCGCATCCCGATGTGTTTCACCTATTATTGCAGGTATTAGATGAAGGTCAGTTAACAGATAGTTTGGGAAGGCGTATAGATTTTAAGAATACCATTGTGATTATGACTTCCAATATAGGTACACGTCAATTAAAAGAATTTGGTTCGGGGGTTGGTTTTAATACTACGGCTAAAATATCGCAGAAAAATGAATACTCTAGCAGCATCATTCAAAATGCTCTGAAAAAAACGTTTGCTCCGGAATTTTTGAATCGTATTGATGATGTTATTATGTTCAATTCCTTAACCAAAGAAGATATTTCGCAAATCATAAATATCGAGTTAAAAGGATTGTACGATAGAATTGGTAGTTTGGGTCTTCAAGTTTCATTAACTGATGAAGCAAGAGACTTTATTATCGATAAAGGTTACGATGCCAATTATGGAGCTAGACCATTGAAAAGAGCCATTCAGAAATATATGGAAGATCCAATGGCAGAAGTCATTATAAAAGGTGATCTGAAAGAAGGCGATACCATATTAGTAAAAATGGATGAAGAAAAACAAGGTCTTATAATTGAAAAAGACGATCAAAAAGTGAGTGTATCCTAAAATAAAAAAACCGGCTAAGCCGGTTTTTTTTATTTTAGAATGTTGTACTTAATTCCCCAGCGATGGAGGCGGTATCTCATGGATACGGATAAAACACCCAATCCATATTTCATACTTCTTTTGAAATTAATTGAGGAAGCTTCTTTAAAATATTTGGTGGGACAAGTAATTTCAGCTATTTCAAAACCTGCATAGAAAATTTGAGCAATCATTTGATTGTCGAAAACGAAATCGTCAGAATTGAGATTATACTGAACATTTTTTAATACATTCCTTGAAAAAGCTCTATACCCAGTATGATACTCCGAAAGTTTTTGATTAAGGAGAACATTTTGGAATAAGGTAAGAAAACGGTTGGCAAAATATTTATACAAGGGCATTCCCCCTTTAAGAGCACCTTTTCCTAGTATGCGGGAACCAAAAACAACTTCATATACGTCATTACCTATCAGATAGGCCATTGATTGAATTAATTGCGGCGTGTATTGATAATCGGGATGCAACATGATAACAATATCAGCCCCTAATTCTAAGGCTTTATTGTAACACGACTTTTGATTTCCACCATAGCCTTTATTTACATCATGACTGATGATATGGGCTATCCCTAAGTCCTTAGCCACTTTAACTGTAGAGTCCTTACTCCTATCATCAACCAGAATAACGTCATCAACAATATCAAAAGGGATTTCCTTGTAGGTTTTTTCTAACGTTTTCTCGGCATTATAGGCCGGCAATACAACAATAATTTTTTTTCCTTTTATCATATTCTATTTACACTTTCGAATTGCAAAAACAAATCCATTTTTTTCATATAATTTTTCCAGCTGGGG
>JAIFLP010000070.1 GCA_020049015.1 Bacteroidota bacterium
TCATTTAATATTAATTTGGTACGGATGAAATCAATTGTTTTTTACACTTTGTGTCTGTGTTTTTCTTGTTTAAGCTTTGTAAATGCGGCTAAAATAAGGACTTTGAAAAAAATAGAGGTAGAAAAAGTATCCATTCGAATTGATTCATTACTGCTTTTACCGGGATCAAATCATAAATTGGGTTTAGTAGTTATTACCAAGGATGGTAAATTTTTAAAGACAAAGGGCTATTTAAAAGGTACTTTGCGTTGGTCTGAATTTATAGTTCATACTGAATATGCCAGATTCAAAAGAGGAAAATTATACATTAATGATGTTGAACCCGATTTTGTATTGGCTTATATACCTATGAGAATACAATTGAAGCGTTTTCCCGATAAGGTTTTTTATGATACCATCTGGCTTAATTATGAAACAAAGGTCGAAATTCTTCCTTTAAATAAACCTCAAAACATACCGGGTGCGGTACTTAATTTTGGTCTCAAGGTTACCTATGATAACAAAATGGTAACGTATATTAAAACAAAATCTCAATTTAAAAAAGCTTTACCTCAGTTTCAAATTCTTGTAAAAGGGGGTTATCATCTAGGTTCTTCTTTTATTGTGAGCGGAAATATTTTTGATAATCCAGATCACAAACCTGGTTTCATGATTCGATTGATCAAAGATTCATTAGTTTCCGACTTTTATGATATGGTATTGGACTATAAATCAAACTTCTCATACTATGGTGTAGGTAATTCGGGAAGCTCAGGTTCCTTTGGTTTTTCAGGTCTTGCAGGCAATATCGCATGTATTGGTTTACCTGGTTCCGACGGACAGTATGGGAAAGATGGACATAGAGGAAATGACGTAGATGTTTTTGCTGATTTGTATTTTGATTCTATATTAAATACTTCTTTAATGAAAGTGAGAATTGATAATATAAGTAAATCTAATTCTTCTTACTTTTTAGTAAATCCAAAAGGAGGAAGAATTAATATTGATGCATCGGGTGGTAGCGGTGGTAGCGGTGGCAGTGGAGGTTCCGGAGGAGATGGAGGTGCGGGTTATGATGGGAGAATATATATTGAATATGTGGAAGAGAGAATAGTGACCACTGACTCTTTAAAAAATGAAAAAGTAGAAATAAAACTAATTGAAGTTAAAAAGCAAGAACCTGGTTACGATGGCGCCCCCGGAGGACCAGGTGGTCATGGCGGTCCTGGTGGAAATGGTGGAGATGGAGGACATATCATTATACATTATACCAAATCAGCGCTTCCATATTTGAATATCATTCAACTTGATGTTTCACCCGGAAGAGGGGGATATGGTGGTTCGGCTGGTAGGGGCGGTTATGGCGGCAAAGGTGGTAGAGGAAATCCTCAAGGTAATGAAGGTTATTCTGGTCCCGATGGCGATGAGGGTCCGCCAGGCTACGATGGTTATAAGGGGCAAATTGAAATGTATGAAGTTGCAAATACTCCTTGGTAGTATATGCTTATAATCCCGAATTATTGGGTTTTCGGTAAATGCGACCTGTTTTAGGGGGTAAGCAAGCTTGCTGGTAGCACTTTACTTCAAATCCATTTCCCCTGCCGCCACTAAATATGCTGTTATTGTAGGTTGAGGGAACCCGATACTGCTGATAACAATTTGTAGAAGCGCCATCGGAGCTGCCACCATCAAAAATATTATTGCTAAACATTTGAAGTACTTTTACCTGTTGGTAGCAGTTTACTGAACTACCATCTGATGGGCCTCCGGAGAATATATTATTGCTAAACATTAATAAAGGCTTAGTTTGTTGGTAACAATTTACAGCTGCCCCATCAGATATGCTTCCATTAAATATAAGATTATAATTTACAGCTGCCCCATCAGATATGCTTCCATTAAATATAAGATTATTAAAGCTTGAGACCGGTTTAATCTGTTGAAAACAATCTACATCTGCACCATCAGTTAGGCCGCCGCTAAAAATATTATTATTAATTAATATAATTGTATCAAGTGGATACGATGATTTCACAAAACCATCTGAAATGCCACCATCAAAAATATTATTGTTGTTGATTGCCAGATATTGATAACAATCCATAGCAAAGCCACCACCGTTACCTCCAAAGAAAATATCATTGTTATATATCATTGGTAAACTAGACATGTAGCATCCCAACGCAAAACCACCCCCATCGCCACCAAAGAAAATATCATTATTTACTATTAAGGGCAGTGCAGACTCATAACAGTCTAAAGAGGCACTGCCTCCATTGCCACCCATAAAAATATCATTGTTAAAAATCAATGGTAAAGAAGCTTGATAACAATCGATTGATGCCGCACCTCCATCTCCTCCTTCAAAAACCGGATTGTTTAATATGGCTGGAAACAATTGTGTATAACAGGTAAAAACGGCTCCAGATGCTTCTCCACCATAAAAAATAGGGTTATTAAATATACCCGCTGATTGTTCAAAGCACGACAAAGAAAGGCCATCATATGCTCCACCAGAATAAATGGAATTATTCAATATGTTTGCTTGTTGTTGAAAACAATTGGATGAAAATGCACCTCCATTGCCTCCTGTAAAAATATCATTGTTGTCTTGCCCTCGCAGCAACAATGTATTACAAAAGACAATCAATAAGAATATAACAATATGAATGCTAAAACGGCTCAATTGTTAGAGGTATTAGTTAGCTGTATAATATATATAAACTTAATTAAGGTGCAGTTCTTACCCCGCGCCCTCCTCTACTCTGGAATCTACCTGTATTATTATAGTTTGCATAGTTTCTGTCAGACAATCTCAAATCAGGAGAAGTAGGTGTATCAAATGCTCCGCCTCTAAGTCCTAAAAGACTTGGCCAATTTGCTGCATCATGGTTACCGTTTATATCAAGAGTGCCATTGCCGTGAACTCCGGTATAGAGTCGGCATGCGGCACTTCCAACGCCCACAACCCATTCCCAAGTATTACCTGTCATTTCCATTGCGCCGTAATAAGTGGCACCAGCCGATTGTCGTGTTTCATTAAGATCTGAAAAAGCACCGCAGCGAACCGGACCTAAGGCTGCCACATTATAAATAACATTAGCCGCAGCATTAGATGGTTTCTCGTTATTTCTTCCACTAAAACTTATGGTCGATAGTCCAGTAATGTTAGTTGTACCCCATGAATATTCATCGGAAACAGGAAAGAGATTGTTTCCTCTGCTTGATTTTTCATACTCCAATTCGGTCATTATTCTAAGTCCAGACCAATCTAAGTATGCCTGAAAATCAGCAGTTCCAAGCCAACCACAGGCAATGTTTTGGCCATCTTCAGTATCATTGGCTATACCATTATTGTTCAAATCACATCCAAATACCCTTGGGGAAATACCACCTGGATCGGACATTAATTTAATTCCAGTTCTGTATTGAGGTGTTGCGCTATTATTATAGTATCGTCCAACAGTAGTAATAAACAAGCCTCTGTTTCCTTGTTGTGTGCGGGTAAGTTTGTTGAGAAATTCAACATACTGATCTTGGCTAATTTCATACTTCATTAAATAAAAGGCGTTATAACCTTTAGGGAACGATGCGGGTAAATTTTTAGATGTTGTGTTATTGAAATCATCAACAGGTATGGTCATGCCACTCGCATTTCTATTACCCAACGATCCCGCACCCCCACCTCCAAGTGTTAAAGCACCTTCGGAAGTTAGATTAAAATAATTGGAGGTATTAGCATCAGAAAACTGACCTTTTACATTTGAGGTAGTTCCATCGCCCAAATAAAATGCTGCTTGAGGAACATATACCATTTCTATAGCAAATACACACACTTGTACGCTATCATAATCGTTGAGTCCATCTAATCTGTACCGCCACTTGAGTTCTATCTGTTGAAAATTTACATTGGCGATTCCGGTATTTGCAGCTGTACGTTGAATGAAAACACCTTTATTGTCGCCACTCGCAATAACTTCAGAACCAGCAGCTGCAACATTACCTGCATTATCAATTGATGCATGGTTCCATGTATCATAATCTAGGTGACGATATTTTACAAAAACCCATACAGCATCCCAATTGGTTTCTAAATCGGCAGTACGCCATGAATTTTCCCAGTTGATATCAAATTGAACCATTCGGAAATTGTCTATATTATTTGCCCCAGCACTTTTATCTTCACCAACCAATTTAACATTGGCTAACTGAACATTGTTGGCTTGCAATTTAATGCAAAACAATGTTATAAGCAGCAAGGCGGTAAATTGACCTTTTATTTTTAATATTGCTTTCATATATCTTTTTTTATTTTTTTTCTTTTATTAAGCCTTTATATCTTTTAAATGCTTTTCATTTCTATTCTTAAAATCAAGGAGCTGTTCTGCCACCCCTGCCACCTAAAAAGTATTGTCTATTATTGTCATTCCATGTTGAATAACCTCTGATAGAAACTTCTCCGTATTCTGGGTCAGTATGACCATATTGGCCTCCTCTTAGACCCAACCCTAAAGCTGACCAGTTTGCTACAGTTGCGTTGCCATTTACATCAAGTTGTCCAGTTCCATGCAATCCTGTAAATACCCTGCCGGAAGCATTAACATTCGTGTAGAGTTGCCAAAGGTTATTACACATTTCCATAATGCCATAATAAGTTGCACCTGCTGCTTGTCGCGATGTTGCTCCTTTAGCAAAAGCACCTACTCTAACAGGTCCAACAATCAAATTTCCGTAATTACAATTAGCACCAACATTTGAAGCTATTTCGTCATAACGACCGCCATTGGTAAGCCCAATGGCTGCGGTAATATTGGTTGTGCCCCAGGCATACTCACCCGCAACCGGATACAAATTATGTCCTCTGCATGCCTTCTCATACTCTAATTCAGTAATGGGGCGCAAACCCGACCAGTCGAGATAAGCAAGTAAATCTCCTTTATTAAATATATTGCATGCAATATGCTGTCCATCTTCATCTTCATTTGCTATATCATTTCCGTTTAAATCACAGCCATAAACACGGGGTGAAATACCGCCAGGGTCTGACAATAACTTTATTCCATTGCGAGCTTGAGGAGTTGTTGCATCATTAAAATACCGCCCCACTGTTACACCTTGTTTTCTGTTACCTTGTTGTGTGCGGGTTAATTTGTTTAGAAAGCCAACATATTGTTCTTGAGTAATAAGATATTTCATACAATAAAATGGATTATAGCCTTTGGGATAGGCAGCAGGCAATGTACGAGAGGTAGTATTATTAAAATCGTCGGTGCCACCGGGCATATTTACCCCATTATTATTTCCCAATGATCCAGCACCGCCACCGCCCAAAGTAAGCAATGCTTCTGAAGTAAGCTGAAATGGAGTTGTAGTTGCTGCACTAGCAAAATTTCCCCTAAGTCCCGTGGTCGCTCCATCGCCCAAATAAAATGAACCTGTGGGAATGTATACCATTTCAATTGCAAATACGCATATCTGAACACTGTCGTAATCATTCAGTCCATCTAAAACATACCTCCATTTTAAATCAATATCGTCCCAATCTATATTACCTATACCATTTGCACTTCTTTGAATAAATATCCCTTTACCATCTGGTGAAGGAATAATTTCTGAACCTACAGGAGCTGTATGTCCTGTAGCATCTAAAGTGGCATGATACCAGGTGTCATAGCTTAAATTTCTGTACTTAACAAAAACCCAGGCAGCATCCCAATTGCTCTCCAAAGTTGAAGTGCGCCATGAATTTTCCCAAGCAATATCCAATCTTATTTTTCGAAAATTAGCGCTGTTATTCACCCCGGCCGATTCATCCTGTCCGTGAAGTAGAACATTGCTTATTGAAATGTTATTAGCTGATAATCCGCACCACACCCAAATAAGTAGTACAACATTAATAGTTCTCAGAATAAAAACCATGTTTTTCATATATAAATATTTTTAGCTAAATCAAAAAAAATCTATTTAAACCTGATACAAAGTAAATTAGATTAATAGTATTATAAAAGGGTAGTTAATCTAATTTATTTAGGTGAAATTACCTAAATTGAATAGAGATGAAGGAATACTTCTTAGCTTTTTTTGATTTGCTGAATGAGGTGCGACTTCAAAATATACTCATACACACCATGAGGCAGAAAATGGCGAATGTCCTTGTTTTCTTTAATGGCTTTTCTGATAAAAGTTGAGGATATTTCCATTTGGGGAGCGTCTATGTAAGTGCTGTTTTCCTTGAATGGAAGCTTTTCTATGTCGCATCCCGGCCGCGAAAGTATAATCCGGTGATACTGCTTAATGATGGTTTCATAATTTTTCCACTTATCAAAACTATCCAAGCCATCTGCCCCCATAATAATCATAAACTCTCTTGTAGGATACCGCTCTTTTAAATAGGTTAGTGTGTCTATGGTGAATGAAGGTTGAGGCAATTTAAACTCCACGTCTGATATTTTAAAACGGGGATCGTCACCTATCGCAATTTCTAATAAAAATTTCCTGTCGTGTTCAGGCAATAAGCTTAGTTTTTCTTTTAATGGATTGTGCGGACTTAAAACAAACCATATTTCTTTTACTTCGGTAAATTCGCTAATATAATTTGCTATGGCTAAATGACCAATGTGTACTGGATTAAAGGAACCAAAAAAGAGCCCTGTTTTCATTCTGCGCCTATAAAAGTTCTTATTTTTTGATGAGATGTTTCTATAGCTTTTGTTAATTCATCATTGATAATTATTTCATCAAACATTCCCGCATAGGTTATTTCTTCAGTTGCTTTTCCCATCCTTTGTGCTAAAGATTCTTCTGTTTCTGTGCCCCTGTTTTTGAGTCTGTTTTCTAATTCTTTTATTGATGGGGGTTGTATAAAAATAGAAAGTGCCGCTTCTCCTAGCTTTTTTTTCAATTGAATGCCGCCTTTTACATCTACATCAAATACTACATGTTTTCCTTTTTGCCAAATGCGGGTAATTTCATTTTTTAAGGTTCCATAAAAATTATTTTCATAGACTTCTTCCCATTCAATAAATTCACCTGCTGCAATTTTTTCTGTGAATTGTTCAACACTTAAAAAATAATAGTCTTTACCATTTATTTCTCCTGGTCTGGGCTTTCTGCTGCATGCCGATATTGAAAACTCAAGCAATAAGTCTTCTTTTTTTAATAATTCTTTTACTATACTGGTTTTTCCTGCACCACTTGGAGCCGAAAAAATAATGCATCTTCCATTTGTCATAATATATTCATCAATTGCTCTTTAATTTTCTCCAATTCATCTTTCATCATTACAACTATTTTTTGTATGTCTGAATCATTCGCTTTCGATCCAATAGTATTAATCTCTCTACCTATTTCCTGAGCAATAAAGCCTAGTTTTTTTCCTGAATTACACTCCTTAAGGGTCTCTAGAAAATAATTACAGTGATTGCTTAATCGCACTTTTTCTTCCGTAATATCTATTTTTTCAAGATAAAAAATAATTTCTTGTTCATATCTATTTTGATCGAGATTTGCAGCTGGAATAAACTCTGTAAGATTTTTCTGTATTCGCTCTCTTATTCTTTGAATTCTTTCAGTTTCATATTCAGCAAGTTTTCTTGATAAATCCATTATAATTTCCAATCGCGCTGTAATGTCCTTCTCTAAAGCTTTTCCTTCTTGTTCGCGAAATCCTTTGAACAAAATTAATGCTTGTTGAATTCCTTCCAGTAATGCTTTCCATTCTTCTTCAACAACAACCTGAATTTCGGATTTATATACTTCAGGCATGCGCAAGGTTGATAAAAAAGCTTCTTCTGTTATTTTTATATCGAGTTCGCCAGCAATTTGTTTTAACTGGTTGAAATATTCGTGTATTAATCCTTTGTTTAGTCTTGCACTTTGCTCAACAGTCCCATTTTGCTCAATATTAATAAACAGGTCTATCTTACCTCTTTCTGCTTGTCGGGTAATTTCATTTCTGATTTCAATCTCTTTTTCCTTATAAATAGAAGGCATGCGGGTATTGATTTCAATTTGCTTGCTGTTTAACGATTTTATCTCAATACTAATGTTTTTATCATTGTAATTGCAAACCGCTTTACCATACCCTGTCATTGATAATACCATGTGCTGTTTTTTTTACGAATTTACGAATTTATTCCGAAAGTGGCGGCAATGGAACTACACTTTCTTTTTTCCATCTTCCGGTTTGATAATAAATAAAAAGAATAAGCAAACCTATGGACCAACTGGCTGGAATTGACCACCAAATTCCTATCGGACCCATTATATTTGATAGAAAATAAGCCAAAGGAACTCTTATAATCCATAATGAGAATAATGTTATAAACATGGGAATTAAGGTATCGCCGGCGCCTCTTAGTGCACCTGTATAGGTAAACATTACAGAAAAAGATAAATAAAAAGAACCTACGATCATAATATAATCTCCACCAGCTTTTAAAACTTCAGGATTATGGGTGAACAGCATCAATAAAGGCTTGCTGAAAATATTAAGCAGGATAGATAAAAAAATAGTTATCGCCAATGATATTTGAAGGGTTGCCATCAAGCCTTTTTTTGCCCTATAAGTATTTCCGGCACCTATATTTTGTCCTGTAAAAGTGGTTAATGCCATTGATAAAGCCATGGCAGGTATTATAATCATGCTTTCTATCCTGCCTACTGCGGAATATGCAGTAGTATAAACTTCACCAAATTTGTTTACTATCCCATTCAAAGCCATCATTCCAAATGCTACAAACGTTTGTTGTAAACCTGAAGGCAATCCAATTCTGAGGAATCTTATGAAAATTACTTTATCAAACGAAAAATGAAAGTATTGGTATTTATATTTGTTATTATAAAAATTCAGATACAGAGTTACAGCAATAAAAGCTCCTCCCTGCGATATTATTGTTGCTATTGCGGCACCTCTAATGCCCCATTCAAAAACCCCTATGAAGAGTAAATCTAAAAATATATTTACTATAGATGAGATGATCAAAAAATATAAAGGCGTTTTTGAATCACCCAAACCTCTTAGCACCGAACTAATTGCATTGTATCCAAAAAAACCTAAAATGCCCCAAAAATAGGTTCGTAAAAAACTTACCGCCTGAGGTATTATGGTTTCAGGTAATTGTATTAGTCTGAATAGACTTTCAGTAAAGTAAACACCTAAGAATGTTACCACTACCCCCGATATCAATAAAAATAGATTTAAAGTATTGATTGTTTTTTGAATGTTTATATCATCTTTGGCTCCATAATATTGTGCAATGATTACCGTTCCTGCTATGGCAATACCAACTATTAATGAAATGAGACTAAATATTATTGAAAAAGAATTTCCAATAGCAGCTACAGCAACATCGCCCAGCAATTGCCCTACTATTATCATATCGGTAAATAGGTATATCTGTTGTAACAGACTACCGATTAATATGGGAAGAGCAAATTTCCATATCAACTGCCTTTCATTGCCCTTTGTTAAATCTAACACAATCCTGATTTTAAAAAGGCAAATGTGTGCATTATTTTTCTAATTCACAAAGCTTGTTTAAATAAAATGAATAATACCACTGATGCTGTCATGCTTAGCACCTGTAACGGTTGAAAGACAATTGATTTCTTTACGTACCCTTAATAATCCCATAAAAGCAAAAATCAATGCTTCTTTATAATTTATAAGGGTATCATCGGCTGGTATCAATTGATGGCGAATTCTTTGTTTTATTTTGCTAATGAGGTATTTATTATGAGCGCCTCCTCCTGTAATGAGTATTTTTTTTATACCTGGTGCTTTTACTACTTTTGAAATCTGCAAGCTAATATGTTCTACTAAGGTATTTTGAATGTCCTCAAGTGAAATATTGTATTGGTCAATTATGGGCAAAAATACAGAATCAACCCATTCTTTACCTAATGATTTTGGAGGCGTTAAAGTATAATAATCTAAATTGTTTAGGTGAGATAGGAGAGGGCTATGCACTTTTCCTTTTTTAGCCATATTTCCATCTTTGTCATATTCTTTGCATGCTTTGCCTGCAATATAGTTTAATACCATGTTTGCGGGACAAATGTCGAAGGCTATTTTTTTACCCGATTTGCTGTATGATATATTGGCTATTCCACCTATGTTTAAACAATAGGTGTAGGATGGAAAAAGCAATAAATCTCCAATGGGAACCAAAGGTGCACCTTGACCATTTAACGCTACGTCTAATGTTCTGAAATCAGATATGGTAGTTAAGGCTGTTTCTGCCGCTATGCATGCACCACTCCCTATTTGAAGTGTAAGCCCTTTGTCTGGCTGGTGAAATATGGTATGTCCATGCGAACTTATATAATCTGCTTTTACTTTATGTTGGTGAATAAATTTTTTGACTTGTTGACCAATGTATTTACCATATTCAATGTGTAATTTGCAAAAATCTAAGGCATTCAGATTTTCTGCATTTTTGAGGGCATCTTTCCATTCTTTATTGTATGCCGTTGTTTCAGCTTTTTTAATACTATATTGCCATGTCCCATCTACCTTTACAAATTCGCAGTATGCAATGTCAAGCCCATCTAATGAGGTACCCGACATAATTCCTATAACTTTGTAAGGCTTCATTTGTTTATTCTATAACTGAGATAATGCTTCGCGAATAGCTTCTGTAATGATGGATTGCAAGTTGTTATTTACTTCCATCTCATTAACTTCATTGGATATGCGTACCATTTTCAATCCTTTTAAAATGGCTTCTCCCGTTTCCATTTCTATCGGGGTAGATGATCCTTTTGCAACTTTATATGGCACATATCCATCTTTGGTATACATTTGTATCTCTATACTAAAAACTGGTCTGATTTTTCCTTTCTCTGTTTTTACTGGCTTTCCTTTATCATATTCTGGACTTAAATCAGCAACAAGCTTTAAATAGTATTTTGATCCACCCTTTTTTATAGCAGTTTGAATACTGGTAGATGGATAGCCGAAAATATCATATTTTACTTCATCCATATAACTATTTTCCGGTAAAATATAATTACTAAAACTTTCTTCGAAATTATATTTTAATGCAGCATAAATGTTATGGGTCAGCATGGTGGTAATATCATCGGAGCCTTCGGCTGTGTTACATTTAATAAAACCTTCCAATTCCTTTAATTCCTTATTCAATCTATTGTCTATACTAAAGCTATATGAAAATAAGGTGAATTGAGCATTACCATATTTTTGCGAAAAGATAGGTGTTGTAATTAGTATAATGCTTATTATAACAATCAATTTTCTCATGATTAATATTTTTATGTAAATATAATTTTATTTATCTAAAAAATGGCTATTTAATCTTTATCTTGAAGTCTTTTTTATTTTCATTGCCCACCCCATCACTTAGTATAATATTTACATCTATTGTTGAATTCTTTGAATAGTTGAAATAATCTAATACATGATACATAAGTTGATTTTTTGGATCATATTCTAATAAAGCCCATTTATTATTCACATACAGAGTGTAATTAGCAATACCTGAAAGATTATCTTTAACTGTAAAAAAGAGAGTATCTCCTGCACATTGTCCTTTGCTTATACAATTCGCTTCCACTATTTCAGGAGCTATCGTATCTAACTTAATTCCGTATATTCCAAACGAACGACTTTGACAATGCAAATAATTGGCTTTCCATGCGCTTTTATATGCTTCTGTTTTACCTTTTTCATTGATTCGGAAAATCAAATATTTATTTTTGTATGCTTCGTTAATTTGCGCAGGCATTATTGAAATACTAATGGATTTATGCAATGGTACTGTGGCTTGATGTATTTTATGATAGATATTCAAGCTACCACTATCTATTCTTTCATATTGAAATGCAATATCGTTATACAACGCATTTTTAGGAACCATTATTTTTACATTCTTGCTCTTATAATGATTGTCGTGTGCATAATAAAAACTATCAGTTTTAATCTCCAAAGGTGCTAATCTTATTGCTTTTCCGTATATTTTATATTCAAGCTTGGACTGGTTTCCATGCTCGTCTTCAAATAGGTAATTCACTTTATAAGTGCCAGTATCTTTAATGTTGTAAAAACCATTGTTGACAACAGAGGTATAAAACGCAGATAGTTTATTATTACCTTTAATATATTGCAGCAGTACTTCTTTATTGTTAAAAACCAATTCTTCATAATCAATAAATGCATTAGAATAGCGCGATTCTGAAAAATCAAAACTATCTAATTGATGTGCATAAATAATGGAGTCATTGATGCGCAATTGAATTTTGTACACCCCATATTTAAATGATGGACCCATGCGGTCAAATGCTTCAACACCAAAGCAAAGAGTCCCTGAAGCATATATGCTATCATTGTTGGAAGCTGAATACATATTGCTACTGAGGCTAACACTGCTTCTGTATTTTTCTATGGAGCCGTTAACCTGTCCGCCCTTTTGAGGATAAATGAAGAATTCCATTACCAATGGCGCCGTGTTATCTTGAACATTAAATTCGAAAAGCAAAGGATTGATGACTTTTTGAGTCTGACTATTTCTTATTTCATAATGCAAGTGGGGACCACCAGAACTACCACTATTTCCACTATAACCTATTAAATCTCTCTTTTTTAACACTAACTCCCCTTTATTGAAGCTAAGGTCTAATGAATAGCTCTGTTTTTCATATTGCTTCTTTTTTAACAAGCTATCTATAGCTGAAGTAAATGATCTCATGTGAGCATAAACGCTAGTATATCCGTTATTATGATTAATGTAAAGAGCTTTGCCATATCCTCCTGTTTCTATCTTAATACGCGAAATATATCCTGCTTCACCCGAAAATAAAGGAAAACCTTCAGTTGATTGGGTTCTGAAATCAACACCCGAATGAAAATGACTGGTTCTGACTTCACCAAATGTACCTGATAATGAAACAGGTATGTTTAAAGGGTTATCAAACAATCTTATTTTTTGGGTTTGACTTAGCATGGAAGTGCTGGCTAGAAGACAAAGGATAAAAATTCGAATAATCATGTTATATACTGTTATGTAAAGGCTATTGCAAAACTAATCATTTGAAAATTGAATAAAAATCATTTATTAATTTTATTTTTTATCAGATTCATGTTATCTTTGTGCAAAATGAATGATTTGGGGATGACACGCTCGGCCGAAATTGAAATGAATCGCTTACAGAACAATCTAGAGAGGATGATTGTTTTGTATAACAATAGAAATGAAGAAATCAGGACTTTACAAAGCCAGGTACTTTCATTGGATATTGAATTGAAGCAAAAAGATGTGTTGTTCAACGAATTAGATTCAAAATATCGGACTCTCAAATTGGCTAAATCGCTGGAAGCAAATGCCGGCGATATGCTTGAGGTAAAGGGTAAGGTAAATGGTCTTGTGCGGGAAATAGATAAGTGCATTGCTCTTTTGAACCGATAAAAATGAAGATGGAAGATAAGCTCTCGATACGGGTAAATGTAGCCGAAAGGTATTATCCCTTGAAAATAGAAAGGGAAGACGAAGAAAAGATCCGTAAGGCAGCAAGGATGATTAATGAGAAGGTAGCCCAGTATAAACAGAAGTATACCGACAAGGATACCCAAGATTTTTTAGCTATGGTTGCTTTGCAATTCGTAATTAAGTTATTGGAAATGGAAGAAGTGAGTGACGATGCTCCTCTTATTAATGCCATTGAAAAACTAAATACTGAGGTTGAAACTTATCTTTCTAAATCAGAAGTTCTTTAACATACAATATTCCCGCATTAGCTCTTCATGTGACGGTGAAACTCAACGCTAACAAAATCATGAGGTTTCTCATGTTGTCGAAATCAGGCCATACCGTGCTCGCACGTTCGTAATGACAGTGGAAGGTTGACACAGACATGGATTCCTCAAATCCTGTTTATATGGGGTTTTCATTCACGATCAGAGGGGCTTTTGCGGGTTTTTTTATTAATTATTTTTAAAACCAAAATAAAATGATGCTACATGTGATTGCTGCTGTGTCATTTTTAGTAACGGGTTCTGCTATTGGTGCATTTGGTATTTTTGCCGGCACTATTATAGGATATTATTCCTTTATGGTAATCCTTAAAAAGAAAAGGGAAAAAATTATCAGAGAGGCTGAGGCAGAAGCAGAGGTTACTAAAAAAGACAAAATACTGCAGGCAAAAGAAAAGTTTTTACAGCTCAAAACTGAGCACGAAAAAGTAATTAATGAGCGTACCAGTAAGGTGCTTGTTAATGAAAACAGACTGAAACAAAAAGAAACAGGTCTGAATCAAAAGTACGATGAAGCTCAAAAAGCAAAAAAAGAAGCCGATCTTATAAAGGAGAATTATACGGCTCAATTGGAGGCTCTTGAAAAGCGCAAAGAAGAAATAGAGAAAGAAAAAAGATCGCAAGATGAAAAATTAGAAGCTATTTCAGGTCTTTCTGCCGAGGAGGCAAAAAATATGCTTATTGAATCCATGAAGGATGAGGCAAAAACGCAAGCGATGGCCTACATTAATGAAATTATGGACGAAGCCAAGCTTTCTGCTACAAAAGAGGCCAAAAGAGTTGTTATAAATACCATTCAAAGGGTTGCTACTGAAGCTGCTATTGAAAATTCAGTTACAACTTTTAACATTGAAAACGATGAGGTAAAGGGTCGTATTATTGGTCGCGAAGGTCGTAATATCAGAGCCTTAGAAGCTGCAACTGGTGTAGAAATCATCGTTGATGATACACCTGAGGCTATTGTTTTATCGGCTTTCGATCCCGTAAGAAGGGAGATAGCTCGCTTGGCCCTGCATCAATTAGTTACCGATGGTCGTATACATCCTGCCCGCATTGAAGAAGTGGTGCTAAAAGTTACCAAACAAGTTGAGGAGGAAATAGCCGAAGTAGGTAAGAGAACGTCTATTGATATGGGTGTTCACGGATTACACCCCGAAATAATTCGTTTATTGGGTAAAATGAAATACCGTTCTTCATATGGACAGAATTTGTTGCAGCACTCCAGAGAGGTAGCCAATCTTTGTTCTATAATGGCAATAGAGTTAGGTTTAAATCCCAAGGTTGCTAAAAGAGCCGGATTACTTCATGATATTGGCAAAGTGGCCGACGAGGAACCAGATGTACCGCATGCAATATTAGGTATGAAAATTGCAGAGCGCTGTAAAGAAAAACCAGAGATTTGTAATGCCATAGGTTCGCATCATGATGAAATAGAAATGACTACTTTAATAGCACCTATTGTACAAGTATGTGATGCTATTTCAGGTGCAAGACCAGGAGCCAGACGCGAGGTGGTTGATTCATACATTAAAAGGTTGAAAGATCTTGAAGCAATGGCACTGTCATATCCAGGTGTGGTAAAAACATACGCAATACAAGCTGGTAGGGAGTTACGGGTTATTGTAGGAAGTGAAAAAGTTAATGACGCTGACGCAGAAAAACTATCATTTGATATTGCTAAAAAGATTCAAGATGAACTTACCTATCCTGGTCAGGTTAAAATAACCGTTATTAGGGAAACCAGAGCAGTAAGCTTTGCAAAATAATTAGGTTTAAGTTATATTAAGGAGCCGGTTAAATTATTAACCGGCTTTTTTATTGAGACTGATATAATTTAGAAGTTATCGTTGTAAAATCCGATATATTTCTATCTTTGTAATAATAAAAAAAAATGAGAGGTGTACTAATTTTATATTATCTACTTGTATTTAACGGTTATATCTTTGGACAAGATTCTCTAAATATAGAAAAAGTTAATACAGATATTTCAGAAAAGCGCGAAAGTCAATCACTTTTGCCAGAACATTATTTGTTTACACAACGAATTCTTTGGGCTGAAAATGGAATAATGAGAAATTTTAATAAATTTGAACTATCTGAATCGTCTCGAAATACAGAAATGTATATTCGTTCGTATTCAATTAGGGCTCATGAATATCTTGGTTATGCTAGCTTAGTAGGTATGATAGGAACTGGTATAACAGGACAACAATTATATACAGGAAACCCCAAAAATAAAGATTTACATGAGGGGTTAGCAGGGTTTACAAATATATGCTACTTTTCTACAGCAGCTGTAGCATTACTGCAGCCACCACCCATGCAAAATAGAGAAGGTGGTTTAACCAAACTTAGAATACATCGAGCTTTATCAATCATACATCTCTCTAGCATGATTGCTACAAATGTTATAAGTGGACTTCAAAAAGATAATACTAGTTTAAAACCATATCACAAAGCTGCTGCGATCACTGCATTTAGTTCATTGTTTTTAGCAACAATAGTTATTAAATTATAAAATAAGATTATATGGAGCAATTAATATGGGATTTTGCTATTTATATTAGCCTTTTTGGTTTTATTCTCTTTGTGTTAGCGTTATTAACAGGGTTACGAATTTTGAAAATAAAATATTTATTCAAAGTGCACAAAAAGTTTGCTTTAGCTTCTTTTATAACAATAGGAATACATGCTATAATAATGATTTATTTTTATTTTTTTTCTTGAGAAATTTTATTTTACAAGTATATTTTAAACCAATATTGCAGAGATAATATATTACAATAATAAATTTTTAAATATGAAGAAACTATTATTTTTATCAGCTATAGCAATTTCAACGTTGTTTTATGCAAAAGCAGATCCAGCAAAAAAAGTGAATTTGACTTATCAAGATGGAAAACTTAAAATTGAAGTTATTCACAAGGTGAAAGATCCTCAAAAACATTACATTGATCAAATCATTATAAATATTGATGGAAAAGATGTAAAAACAATTACACAGAACCATCAAAATTCAAAGGATTCCGAATTATTAGAGATACCAATAGATTTAAAAAAAGGAAATAAAGTAAAAGTAATTACACGTTGTAATGAATTTGGTATTAAAAAAGGAGAAATGTCAATTGAGTAAAAAGTAAAGTCCAAATGCATTGCTTAGCAACATAGCAACTCACCAATCTAGCAACCTTTTTTGAAAAGATCACTGATTTTGAATTATCACCTGATAGATGGTAAAGCATTTAGTATCGATGCTTTTGGAGGTATCTATGCCGTTACGCAAAATAATTTTGAGCACCAAATGTCGCTATTGAAGGATTTTAATATTAAAGTAGCATCTCTAAGTGATATTGTTGATAATAATGTAAAAGAGGAGTTTAGTGTAGCGTTAACATTTGATGATGGGAATCCGTCTGATTTCGATATAGTTTTTCCTATTCTTCTTAAATATGGATTTCCTGCAACTTTTTTTCTTTCTATTCAAAACGTAGAAAAAAATGGAGTAATATGGGAAAAATATATTCAAATGGTAAAAAAAGGCTTTGATATTGGTTCGCATGGAATTTATCATAAAGACCTCTCGATAATTGAACCTTCAGAGATTAGAACAGAGTTAGAGCAGTCAAAGCTAATAATTGAAAGAAATGTAAATGAATCAATTCGATTTTTTTCATTACCTTATGGAATGTATAATTCAAAAGTAATAAAACAAGCTAAGATTCTAGGTTTTGATGCTATTCTATCAACTCAGTTTAACTTTGTAAATCCTTCAGAAAAGTCTTTTGTACTTGGTCGTTGGAATATTAAGCGTAATACATCAATTAAGGATTTTATTCTTATTATAAAAAATCATAGGTTTACTGTTAAAAAGTATAAATATATTTCTAAAGTCAAGAAATATATTATGGATTTCCTGGGCTCATCTTTAATTAATAAAGTTAATACTCTTAAAAATAGGTATTAATGATAACTATGAAAACTCTATTATTTTTATCATTGATTCCCCCAATTTTAATATTGGTTTATCCAGTAATTTCATTTATTAGATATAAGTTTTTCTCAAATCCAATTTCAAAATCAGAAAATTTCTTAGTTCCAGTTTCTATAATTATAGCTTGTTACAACGAAGAAAAATTTATTCGCGATAAGATATTATCATTTCTAGATAAAAACGAATGGATTGATCTTTCCGAAATTATTGTGGTTTCAGCAGGTTCTAATGATAGAACGAATAGTATATTAATAGAATTTCAAAACAATCCATTAATTAGTATTATTTTTAGTGATGTACAATTGGCGAAAATTGAAGCTGTGAATCTTGCAGTTGATTATGCAAAGAATGATTTATTGGTATTTTCAGATTGCAGACAGAGAATGAAGAAAGGGTCTTTAAAACAATTAATATATAATTTTAATGATGAAAGTGTTGGAACAGTTGTTGCAATGCTTAAAGATTCTGATGAAAACAAGAAGCAATCTTTTTTTAGAGCTACTATTAATAAATTAGTTTATTATGATAGTCAATATAGTTCTGGTTTATCTGTTTATGGAGCATTGTACGCTCAAAGAAAATCTATTTTTCAGAAATTTCCTCAAGAACAGCTCTTCGATGATCTTTGTGTTATATCTACCACACTTTCTCAGAAAATGCGATTAATTCAAGAACCCAATGCTGTTATCTATGATGTGAATTTTCAACAATATTATGGTGGGGAAAGATTAGAACGTCTCACTCGTGGTTTACTTATTTTTATAACCAAACATTGGTCGCAAATAATTAAAATTAACACCTCGGATTTGCTTAGATTGTTAATTTTTAAATATGCAAAATTGCTATTGCCGTTTTCATTAATTATTTGGATTGTTTATATTATTATCTGGTTTTACACTGCTAATAGTTTAATTTTTACAACTTTGTTTATATTGATATCAGGAATATTGTTTTCGATAAAGAAAACTCGTCTGTTTATATTTCTGGGATTAAGAATAAATTTTTATTTTATTTTAGCAATATTTAAATTCTTTTTCTTAAAACAGAGATCAACTCGATGGGAAAAACTAAAACTAAGTAGAAATTAAGCTTTTAATTTTTAAGTATATAATTGTTAGTAACTTATTATGATTTTACATACATATAAATTTAGTAATTTTAAAAATTATACACAAACTACTACCATTATTGCGGAATGGATGTTATTTTATATTGAAAGAATAAATTTTAATATCTTTCCGTTTCCAGTAGCTTGATACAATATTAATTACCTTTTACAGAGATACAATATGAAACAGTTTATTTTTTTATTTTTTTCATTTTTTTATATGAATGGTTTTTCCCAAGATAGTTTAAAAAATATCACAATTGGAATGGGTGTAGGGGTGATTAATTACCCTGAAGGTAAAATTTTTGGATATTCCCATAATTATAATTTCGACTACTTTTTCTCAAACTATTTTGGAGCAAAACTTTCTTTGGATTTAGGCGAAGGTCATAATAATGAAAAATATTATTTCGATTGTTCAAAGTCAACAATAATAGGTGCTGGGCTAGTGTATATTCCAATAAAAAAAAACCGAAGTTTTAATATCAATACATCCTTTACAATCCACAAGAACACGAGGATTTTAGGAACTAAAGATGAAATTGTAAGCAGCAACTATGCGTTGTCAGAATTTACATCATTTGAAAAGCTAATTGTTTATGGATTAAATATGGGGATACAATACCCAATTATACAAAAAAAGCATTTTATATTTGCTGTAAGAATTGATACTTGGGCAAGTTGGTTTAAATTTGATGCAGCGAGTGCTAAATTTACGCTTGGTTATAACTTTTAGAAACTAATGGAAATGATTAAACATATTTACATTTTGGGTTTATTTACTTTTTCGATTTTGATATTTAGCAATTGCGAAAAAGAAAATGAGTTTTCTAAAGATACTATTACACCAGATTTTCCAGCAACAAACTGGATTCAAATTTCAAATGTTTCAACATTTGGTTGGTCACTGGAGAAACTTGAATCAGCAGAGAAATTTTCAAAAGCATCAGGAACAAAATCTGTTATGATTATTGAAAATGGAAGACTGATTTATTCTTGGGGCGATTGTGAAGAAAAGTATTATATAGCCTCGATAAGGAAAAGTATTTTAAGTTTGATTTACGGCTATTACATTGATTCAAAAATTTCAATGGATGCAACATTAACAGATTATGGAATTGATGATAAAAACCCTCGATTGAATGATTTTGAAAAAACAGCTACCATTCGTGATTTATTAACATCTTCTTCGGGAGTATATCATAAAGCTGCTGCAGCTGATGGAAGTTCACTGCCAGAAAGAAATAGCAAACAACATGGAGAAGAATTCTATTATAATAATTGGGGTTTTAACGCTTTAGGAACAATTTTTGAGCAACAAACAGGGCGAAAAATATTTCAGGTTTTTTATGATAGCATAGCTTTAAAGATTGGATTGCAGGATTTTGATTGGCAATCTGATGGAAGATACGATTATAGCGATGTTTCGATTCATCCTGCCTATCATTTCGACATGACTACAAGAGATATGGCACGAATTGGCTTATTGCTATTAAACAAAGGAAATTGGGAAGGTACGCAAATAGTTCCTAAAAATTGGATAGACACAATAACTTCAAAAAAGATTACAGTATCTATCGATTACGGTGGTGGAAGCTATGGTTATATGTGGTGGGTACATAACGATGGTTACATGGTTGATTTTGCAGATGTGTCAAATGATGCGTTTTCAGCGCAAGGACATTGGTCGCAATTGATATTAATAATTCCAAGCCGAAATATTGTAATAGTTCATAGGGCAAAGAGAAACCTTGACCCCAGCAGACCATTAATGATAATAAGAATGATTTTAAATTCAAAAGAATAAAAATTTGGCCTAATGTCTTTTATTAAACATTGTTGTTTTAATTTTAAATTCAATCGAACATCCATACATCGACATTTGTGTTGGTGGATGGGTTAGAATAACGCTTTCCTCAATTTTTAATATTTTGCAACGCATGGATGCTAAGTAATAATTGAGCTGAACAGTCGCTAATATAATTTCATTGAATAATGAATATATTTACATTTACAATAAAATGAATTTAATAAATGAAAATATTATATTTGAAAAAAAACAATTACCATGATAAAGAAGAATTTTGCAATACTCAATGCGCTTTTAATGAAGGTGTTAGTAGTATTATTTACTGCTTGTGAGAAAGATAATCTTTCGGTTAATAAACAAATTCCAATTCCGGATAGTATTATCATATTCAATCCAAATCTTACCTATGGAACTATGAGCGATACTGATGGAAATGTATATAAAACCGTTACTATCAAAGGTAAAACATGGATGGCTGAAAATCTAAAAGTTACACATTACCGCAATGGTGATGCTATTCCTAACGTTAAAGATAGTGCTTTGTGGTCAAAATTGAATACTGGCGCTTATTGTGATTATTATAATATGCCTGAAATTAGTAAAGTATATGGTAGACTTTATAACGAAAGTGCTATTAACGACAGTCGAAATTTGGCTCCTCTAGGTTGGCATGTGGCTACAGGCGATGAATTAGCTGCAATTGTTGATTACTATTATGAGTATGGAAAACTAAAAGAAATAGATACCATTCATTGGAAAAATCCTAATACAAGTGCAACTAATGTATCTGGTTTTACTGCACTCCCAAGTGGTTATCGTACTGGAAATGGTAGTTTTAATGGGATTGGAGAGGTTTGTTATTATTATGTTAACAGCAGCAGTACATACCGTTATAATCTTCACTATAATAGCGACAGACTAAATGGGCTATATGGAAGTGGAACTACAAATATGGGTGTATCTGTAAGGTGCGTGAAGGATTGAGTGTGAAAATTTAAATCAAGTATTAAAGAATTTCCAAAGGGAATCGAAATTTTAAGAGAACAATATTTTATCAAAGTATTGCCTTTTGGTATAATTGGACTTGTAAAAGTGTTTTACTGATTTTTTGAAATATTGGCATTTGCACCTAGCAATGTCAATAATCATCGAAAAAAATGCAACAACTTTAAAGATATGATATATAGACTGATATTTATTTCATTTATTTTTTTAAGCATTAGATTATTCGCTCAAAATAATCCAGCAGAAATTATTATTCATGATATAGAATGTAAGGTAGATGAAATAAAGAAATTGACTGTAACAGAAAGCCTGCTAATTCAAATAAACTCGCCTTTAGGAAGAGAGCATGCCAATATCAAAATTCATTATGATAATATGTCTCCTATTGAATCTATTGATGTTAAAATTTTTAACATGCAAAAAGAATTGATTAAGACATTTAAAAAAAGTGAAATAGATGATATTTCTCTGCTATCTGGATCCTTTCATACGGATGATAGATACAAAGTAATAAAAGCATACCATGGTGCTTATCCATATCTTATCGAATTAAAATATATTCAAATTTTTGATGAATATT
>JAIFLP010000119.1 GCA_020049015.1 Bacteroidota bacterium
GCTTTAAGTAAATATTGGATTGAAATTTTGCTGACAGATTTGAATTGAATTCTAAAGCCGTTTCTCTTACAACCCCTTTTAATAATTCTCTCGATTTTTGTATGTCCTCAATTTTTGGGAAATAGTTCTTTTTTACTATTGATGCCATATCTTACTCTGATTTCTACAAAGATATGGATTTTATTCACTTTATGAAAGGATTCTTAATTATCCCTTTGTTTTATTTATACTGACTAAGAATTTTTGCCTGTAAGTACTCTTTTAATTCTTTGGTTCGGCATTGAATATCTTTAGTGATATTGCTGGCTGAAATGGTGGCACCGCTAATAGCATCGATGTTTTTACCTAGTTCTAGTTCCTTATCGCCATTATAACCAGAAAACTGAGCCAACCATTTTTTTATCATTATTTCATGACCATGACTGGCTTCGTAATTATAAACATGGGTTTTTATAACACTCCCTGTACTATCGAAAAGGATATAATAATCAAAAAACTCAAACTCATCGTTGTTAATTACATTCACTTGTAAATCGCAGCCGTTGGCCCGACACGATTTTATCCTACCTATGAAGCAATAGCTATAATTATGTAAAGGCATTAATTGATAATAGTAACCATAGAAACGAGTACTATTTTTAGCATCTAAGGGTAGTTTTTGGATTAGCAATTCATCTGTTTGTAGAAACTTTTTTATGTGCTTTACTGCAACAGGCGAAACAGGATCGCTCTGATCCTGTGCCTGCAACAGATTTGTAATTAAACAAAGCAAAAAGAAAATGGCTAAATTAAAATTGCGCTTCATTTTATTATTTTTTAAAACATGATTCCAATTCCCGCATTGAATATTTTGCTGTATTGATCGGCATTTTTAGCTTTGAAAAAATCGATATCGGTCTTTATTACTGCTCCTTTGGTTAGATGAAATGTTAATCCGGTAGTGAATATGGTATTATTGTAAGCATCATTCTTAACAGTTGCTTTATAATGGGTATCATAAAACTGATATCGAATAAATGGATGTAATTGGTATTGAATATAATCGAAAGATTGAAATACATTGTAAGCTGCTTCTACATAATAACCGATCATAGTTTTTCCTAAATCGTTAGGCTTGCCAGCTTTTCCGGTAAATGCATTATACTGTGTTGTATTGCTCAATGAGGTATGATACAATTGTCCTCTTAATGATATACCTTCGAATTGATAACGTGCATCAATACCAACCATACCAATATTTATAACAGATGAATCGGCACGAGCTATTAAGTGCAAGCTATCTTTACTTACATTTTTATATAAGGTACTTTGCGATGGACCATAGTAACCCGATAAACCAATGTTTAATCCTTTTATTCCATAATATTCTAGTTTACCACTGAAATTGGGTTGATACATATAACCTTTCGACCCTTTTTGTCTTCCATCTCGAAGTGTTTTGCTTCCTGAAAAAATAGCTCCGTTATTATATCCACTTATTCCGTTAACCAAATAGGCTTGATACTTTAATTGTATCATAGGCAGGGTTCCTGCAAAACCGGCTCCAATTTCGCGCCAGGTAGAGGGTGCTATTTTGTTATCGATAATAGGACGTTCAACGCCATTAAATGTTGTAGGTTCATGATATTCATTGATTATCCCCATGGGGATTAATAACAGCCCAGCTCTAAATTGAATATATTTATGCAGGCTATGTTGCAAGAAAGCTTGTTCTACCCATAAATCTTTAGCATATTCAAATTCAATTTCAGAAACGAATTGGGTTTTTTTATTGAAATTATAACCCAAGAACATAACCAATCTGTGAACATCTAATGTAGCCTCATTGAATTCATTATTCATTAATGGCTGGTTGTAGTGCACTTCACCGTAGCCACCCAGTGATAAACCTGGTTTTCCGATTAGTAGCTGTTCTGCGCTATTCAGATATGTGTTGTTAATGTTGTCCTGATTAGTAGCTGTTCTGCGCTATTCAGATATGTGTTGTTAATGTTGTCCTGAGCGTAAAGTTTGTTGAAAGTAAATAGTATTAATCCAACTATAATATAAGTATTTCTCATCTTTTAATCTTATTTAATTTCGACAAAGAAAGGGAGATTTTAAGCAATAAGGCTCATCATTTATTATGATTTTATAAAAGGAGGCAAAAAAAAAGCACCCCGAAGAGTGCTCTTTCATATCATTTCAGAAATAATTATTCAATAATAGCCTGCATTGCAGTCATGGCAGAACGAAGCTCTTCTCCGATATATTCAACTGGGTGGTTGCGTATTTCATCGTTTACTCTGATCAGTTCCATATTGTCAACTTTATTATCTTTACCTGCATTAAAAGGTTTTCCGATTACATTTACATCGATATCCTTCATGAAGTCTACTAATAGAGGACGACAAGCATGGTCGAACAAATAGCAGCCATATTCCGCAGTGTCAGAAATAACCCTATTCATTTCAAAAAGTTTTTTGCGGGCAATAGTATTAGCAATCAAAGGAGTTTCGTGCAATGATTCGTAATAAGCAGATTCTTCTTTGATACCAGTTTCGCACATTACTTCAAAAGCAAGTTCAACACCAGCTTTAACAAAAGCAACCATTAGTAAACCATTATCATAATATTCTTGTTCTTTAATTTCCATGCTACCAGCAGGTGTTTTTTCAAATGCTGTTTCGCCAGTTGCTGCGCGCCATGTTAATAAATCTTTATCGCCATTAGCCCAGTCTTTCATCATGGTTGAAGAGAAATATCCAGACATGATATTGTCCATATGTTTTTCAAATAACGGACGCATAATTTCTTTTAATTCTTCAGCCAAATCAAAAGCTTTAACTTTAGAAGGATTGTCTAAACGATCCATCATGTGAGTTATACCGCCTAATTTTAAAGCTTCGGTAATAACTTCCCAACCATATTGAACCAATTTTGAAGCATAACCTGCATCAATACCCTTTTCAATCATTTTGTTGAAGCACAAAATGGATCCAGTTTGAAGAACCCCGCAAAGGATTGTTTGTTCTCCCATCAAATCCGATTTTACTTCGGCTACAAATGAAGAATGTAATACACCAGCTTTGTGACCGCCTGTACCTACGCAATATGCTTTAGCTATATCTAAACCATCTCCGTTAGGGTCATTCTCGCGGTGAACAGCAATAAGTGTAGGAACACCGAAACCACGTAAAAATTCAGCACGAACTTCTGATGCGGGTGATTTAGGTGCAACCATAATTACGGTAAGGTCTTTACGGATTTGAATACCTTCTTCTACGATATTAAAACCATGTGAATAGGAAAGACAAGCACCTTGTTTCATAAGTGGCATGGCTGCATTAACAACTGAAGTATGGTGTTTATCAGGGGTAAGGTTTAATACTAAATCAGCAGTTGGAATTATTTCCTGAAAAGTGCCTACTTTAAATTTATTGTCGGTAGCATTTACATAAGAAATATGTTTTTCTTTGATTTCAACTTCACGAATAGCATAGGAAATATCCAAACCGCTATCGCGCATATTCAGACCTTGTGCCAATCCTTGTGCACCGCATCCGAGAATAACTATTTTTTTACCCAATAGTTTTTTAACACCATCAGCGAATTCAGATTGATCCATGAAATCGCATTTACCTAATTGTTCAAGCTGAACTCTAAGAGGGATTGAATTAAAATAATTTGCCATTTTTTTTGATGTTTATTTATTAATTATAAATTATTAATTTTTACTTATTCCACGTTTATCAAGGTATTCCGACAATAATTCAGCATTTGAGCGGGTTATTGCTATTCTACCAGAGCGAGTGAATTGTCTTACCTTTGCAACTTTGTTTAGTTCATTGAAAAGTTCACTGGTTTCTGATTCGTGGCCTGCCAATTCAATTACTGTATACTCTGGAGTTATTTCAAGAATTCTAGCTCCATTTTTTCGTACTATGGTTTCAACCTTAGTACTGTTCAGTAAATCGTTTGTAGCCACTTTATATAAAGCCACTTCCTGAAAAATTATATCTTCGGCTCTGTGATAAAAGGCCCGCAAAACTTCTACCAATTTTTCAATCTGATTGGTTACTTTTACAACCAGATCTTCGGTAACATTTACCACAATTGTAAATTTGTGAATGCCTTTTATTGCTGATTCCGAAACTGTTAAGCTTTCAATGTTTACCTGACGGCGCGTAAAGATAATAGTTATTCTGTTAAGTAAACCTATACTGTTTTCGGAAAATGCTGTAATAGTGAATTGCTCTACCATTTTTTTAATTTTTTTAAATTTTTCAATTATTCATCTCCAAGTAATACTTCAGATACTGATGCACCTGTTGGTACCATAGGGAAAACGTTATCTTCTTTTTCGATAGCTACTTCTAACAAATAAGGATTTTTGGAAGTTACCATTTTAGCAACTGCTTCGTCTAAATCTTTTCTTTCGGTAATTTTTTCATGATCCAATCCATAGCCCTCAGCTATTATTTGAAAATTAGGATTGATTAGTTCTGTGCTTGAATAGCGACTATCAAAAAACAATTGTTGCCATTGTCTAACCATTCCCAAAAAATTATTGTTCATTAAAACAATTTTAACAGGTGCTTTGGTTTGGAAAATAGTACCCAATTCTTGAATGGTCATCTGTATGCCACCATCGCCAACTATAAGAATAACTTCTCTGTCTGGACAACCAATTTTAGCGCCAAATGCAGCCGGAAGTCCAAATCCCATTGTTCCTAATCCCCCCGATGTTACAAAGGTGCGGGTATGAGCATACTCATAATACCTAGATGCAACCATTTGATGTTGTCCTACGTCTGTTACAATTATTGCTTCACCTTTGGTTTGTTCGTTGATTCTTCTGATTACCTCGCCCATTGATAGTCCAGGTTTTGAGGGATTCAATTCTTTTTTGATAACCCTGTCATATTCCACTTTTTTACAATCGTTAAATTCTTGTAGCCATTCAGGATATGATTTTTTAACCAGTTGATTGGTGAGCAAAGGAAGAGAATCTTTAACATTACCTAAGATGGCAACTTCTGCTTTTACATTTTTATTTATTTCGGCAGGATCTATTTCAAGGTGGATAACGCGGGCTTGTTTTGCATATCTTGATAAATCGCCTGTTACGCGGTCATCGAATCTCATACCAATGGCGATTAGAACATCGCATTCATTTTGTTTGATATTAGGACCGTAATTACCGTGCATACCTAGCATGCCTGTATTCAAAGGATGTTTAAATGGTATTGCTGCTGCGCCAAGAATGGTCCATGCAAAGGGAATGCCTGATTTTTCAATGAATTCCAAAGCTTCTTTTTCAGCATTTCCAAGTATAACCCCTTGTCCGATTAGCGCCATTGGTTTTTTAGCACCATTAATGATGGCGGCTGCATCTACAATAGGTTTATGTTCAATGCGGGGTGTTGGATCATAGCTGCGTATGTAATTACATTGATTGTATTCGTAATCAAATTTTCCGAATTGTGCATTTTTTGCAATATCAACCAATACAGGTCCAGGTCTACCTGAACGGGCAATATAAAATGCTTTTGCAATTGCAGCTGGAATGTCTTCAGCTTTGGTTACCTGACAATTCCATTTAGTAATAGGCATTGAAATACCAACAACATCGGTTTCTTGAAAAGCATCGCTGCCCAATAGATGTGCTGATACCTGACCTGTAATGCAAACAAGAGGAGTGCTGTCTATCATAGCATCGGCTATACCTGTAATAAGATTGGTAGCACCAGGGCCTGAAGTTGCTATACAAACACCTACTTTTCCTGTAACCCTAGCATAACCTTGTGCAGCATGAATGGCACCTTGCTCATGTCGGGTTAAAATATGTCTAAGTTTTTTTTGGTAATGGTACAATGCATCGTAAACCGGCATTATAGCTCCACCAGGATAACCGAACATGGTTTCGGTTCCTTCTTCCATCAGCGACAGAATAACTGCCTCTGATCCGGTAATATTCTTTTTCGTGCTCATTTGTTTATTTATTTAGAGGTCTTAAGCCTAAAATTTTATTTTATATTTTGTTATTATATTAATCTGATGGCACCCAAATCGGCAGAAGAAACCAAGCTTGCATATGCCTTGAGGGCTTTTGAAATTTGCCTGTTTCTGTTTTTTGGAGTAAAAGCAGCCACTCCGCGTTGCATTTCTTCGTTTCTGCGTTTTTCGAGTTCCTCAGCTGAAATAGCTACATTGATAGAGCGTTCAGGAATGTTTATTTCTATGGTGTCTCCATCTTTGATTAATCCAATTGCTCCGCCACCAGCAGCTTCTGGTGAAACATGGCCTATTGATAAACCTGAAGTACCACCTGAAAATCGTCCATCAGTGATGAGGGCGCATTCTTTACCTAATTGCCTTGATTTAATGTATGAGGTTGGGTATAGCATTTCTTGCATACCAGGTCCGCCCTTTGGTCCTTCATAACGAATGATTACTACATCACCTGCCTGAATATCTTTTAAAATACCCTCACAAGCTTCGTCTTGCGATTCAAAAACCCTGGCTTTACCAGTGAATTTGAATATGGAAGAATCAACACCCGCTGTTTTTACCACACATCCTTTTTCGGCAATATTTCCAAAAAGGACGGCCAGGCCGCCATCAGGTGAATAGCAATTGGCTATACTCCTAATGCAGCCCTGGGCGCGGTCGTTATCTAATTCTTTGTACATATATCCTTGCGAACCCATTTTCAGGTTTTTAATTCCTGCTGGGCCACTTTTATAAATCTCAAATGCCTCTTCAGTAGCAGTAGATCTCATGATATCATATTTATCAATGGCTTCTGCCAATGAAGGAAAATCAATACGTTTTACGCTTGTATCTAATAAGCCTCCACGTTCTAACTCACCTAAAATACCAATGATCCCTCCAGCGCGATTAACATCTTCAATGTGATAAGATGAACTGGGAGAAACCTTACTTAATACAGGCACTTTTCTTGAAAGGCTATCAATGTCTTTCATGGTAAAATCAACTCCAGCTTCATGAGCGATAGCTAAAATATGCAATACTGTGTTGGTAGAACCTCCCATAGCTATATCCAGCGTCATGGCATTATTGAAAGCAGCTTTGCTAGCAATGGATCGCGGTAATACCGATGCATCACCATCTCTATAATAGCGATAACACATATCAACTATCATATCGGCAGCTTTCTTAAATAAATTGATGCGGTTTTTGTGTGTTGCAACAATGGTTCCATTACCGGGCAATGCAAGGCCTAAAGCTTCATTTAAGCAGTTCATGGAGTTTGCGGTAAACATACCTGAGCAGGAACCGCAGGTAGGACAAGCCTCTTTTTCAACTTCCCCAATCTCTGTATCTGATACCTGAGGATCTGCAGCCATAACCATGGCATCTACAAGGTCGTATTTTTTATTTCGTAATTTTCCTGCTTCCATGGGACCTCCCGAAACAAAAACGGTAGGGATATTGAGTCTAACAGCAGCCATGAGCATGCCGGGAGTAATTTTATCGCAATTGCTGATGCAAACCATCCCGTCAACCTTATGACCATTGCACATATATTCAACGCTGTCGGCAATCACTTCTCTTGAAGGTAGTGAGTATAACATACCATCGTGACCCATAGCAATTCCATCGTCAATAGCAATGGTGTTAAACTCTGCAGCATAACAACCTTGAGCTTCAATCCATTGTTTAACTTGTTGACCAATTTCGTGTAAATGGGTATGACCGGGAACAAATTGTGTAAAGGAGTTTACAATAGCAATAATGGGTTTTCCAATTTGTTCTTCTTTCATACCGGCAGCCCGCCAAAGACTCCTGGCTCCTGCCATCTTGCGGCCTTCAGTAGTAGCCGCACTTCTGAGTTTTTTATCCATGTCTTGTTCCAATTAATTTTTAAAATTAAAAGAGCCTTTCCCATATTTGCGAGAAAGGCTCTTTATTCATATTTTTATATACCATTCTCACCCCATCTGCCAGATGACCACCACGACTAAGAGAATGCTAACCAATCGAATCATTTTCAAAATTATTTTATGCGACAAATATAGGAATTAATTTTTAAAATGCAATAAGTTTATAAAAATATTCTGCTTTTTTTGAATTATTAGCCTTTTTTCCTTTTCTTTGCTTAAAACAAAGCGGGTTTGGATTTGTCCACCTTTTTAATTTAGTGCTCTTTGCAACGGTTTTGTTTTTCTGGTGCAAAAAAATATTGCTCCTAAGAGTATTGTCTTTTGAAGTAAATAAAAAATAGCGATGAGGATAAAAACATTTTCAATCAGAAATATTTTAATGGGTTTTCAGTTTGTTTGATACTTACAGTGGTAATAGGTTTTTGGGGACTGTACAGTGCAAATAAGGTATCGGAACTTGCAGAACAAGTTGAAACACTTGATTGGTTGAAAATTACTGTTACTGAAGCTAGGGTGAATGAAAGAAAATTTGTACTCGAAAAAGATAAAGAATTAAAAAATGAAATGTATTTAACAAGAGCATATAAATTAGATGGAGGAATACACCATTTTATAAAAGAAGCATATACCCGATTTGAGGGAAAGCCAGAAATACTATACAGAATTGATTCTGCACTAAGCTTGTTAAATAAGAATAGGGAGCTTATAGATGTGTATGAAAATGTTCATTATCAAATGAAACAAGTAAAAAAAGAAACAGATTCATTACTTTATTTATTGGAAAAAAGGCTGTCTGATGATAATTTGAGAGATTTGAAATTGCTCAAAAACACCTATGCTGCCAATATGTATGTTAAAAATTTTATATACAGACATGATACCATTAACTTGGATAGATTTTATTTTCATGATAGCATTGC
>JAIFLP010000048.1:0-1440 GCA_020049015.1 Bacteroidota bacterium
ATGTATATTTTGGTTTTGAACTAAGCTATTAAACTCAATAGTTCCATTTCCGAGATAATTTCCTGTACCCCTCCAATCAACACCATTAAAATAATGGTAATTGTTTCCATCATGAAAAGTTGCCCCCGCATTGATGGTCACATTTCCTTTAAATTCTATAGAAGATGCCGCATTCGCCTGCAAGGTACTGTTTACAATGGTTACCCCATTGATGGTGGCATTTCCTGAGGTGTATTTAATACCGGAGCCACTCACTGTGAGGTGATGAGCCATCAGGTTGCTAAGCGTTTGGTCGCCGGCTTTATTCAATATAAAGGTTCCGGCAGTAACGGCAGCTTGGGTAGGGGCAAAAGTGCCCTGATTGTTGAAATTGCCTTCCAAGGTCCAGGTATAATTATTGGTGTTGGGATATAGTGTTCCTGAAAGGATCTCTATGTTACCTTTGAATGTGATGTTTAATCCTGTAAGATAAAAAGTACTCGCTGCATTATCGAACACTACATTGTTGAATTGCGAAGTGCTGTTGTTGATGCTTGCCGAACCGGTACCTGAATTGAATACCAGCGTGCCCGCACCGGGGATAAAAAAGGCATTGGCAGCAACGCTCCAGTTGCCTCCGCAATACAAAATACTGCCAGCGGTAGTAATAGACACAAAGCCTTGTGTCGCAACTGTTCCTGAAAGGGAGACCGATCCGTTGACGTCAAGGTTGCGGTTGTTATCCAAGACCAAGGTTCCTGTACTCACGGTTAAATTTTTACATTCGGCATTGGCACTCGATATAAGCGGGTCGTTGGCTCGGTCAATAATCACCGCATCAATGGTGGCAGTAGGAATACCATTGTCCCAATTGCCCGCATTGTGCCAATCGGTACTGAGAGCCCCAGTCCAATTGGTGAGGGTGATGCCCGGCCAACGCAATTTTCCACTGGTTGCCGATGCCGTTGCTTCTTCGTCGTCTTCAAAATGATAGGTGCCCAAATTGCCCGCAACCAAATCAAAACTAATTTCCGGTGCAGCAGCGTTGCGGCGTACATTAAAATGCGTTCCTGCCACAGGTGTTCCGGTATAATTAAAAGTAATGTTGCTGATGGTTCCGCCAGCATAATTGCCTTCCATGTTCCAATAGCAAACATTGGCAGCGGCCCTGATATTGCTCCAAGTTCCGTCGCTGAAATTATTTGTGGGATCCAATATAGAACCGGATTGCATGATCAATCCTGAATCCTGTAAAAACTCTATCAGATAATAACGGGCCTCAACGGTAGCACCCGACAAAATATTGATTTTAGTTTCTGCGCCAGCCACTGCTGCCGTATTGTTGCGGGTTAAAGTCGCCACATTCGCATTGTCAGATCCAAGCAGTTTTAGTCGACCTGAAACATTCAATACGCTTTTTGAAGTACGGTTATCCACTGCCAATACCGCATTGGCATCTAT
>JAIFLP010000048.1:1446-7750 GCA_020049015.1 Bacteroidota bacterium
CCATTCAGGTCGAAGGTAGCATTTGCCCGCACCGCCAAATTGCGTACTATTCGGTTGCCGCTGGATGCCATTTGATAACTTACCGCGCCTGTAGGCGTAAATTCTATATTGTAAAAATTTGAAGCATTGTTGTTAATAGTAATGGGTGAAATAGCGCCATCAAAAATAAGATTTCCCGCATTGGGCGTAAACGTTCCGTTATTATCCCAATTGCCTTTGATATTAATATTATAATTGCTTGCGGTAGTAGTTAGCGTAACCCCACTTAACACCGACAAATTTCCATTTACCGTCCAATTTGAAAACATGCTTTTGGTACCCGTGCCATTCAACGCAACATTATTCACGGCAAATGCGGGCGTATTGATGTTTTGTCCTGCGCCATCGAAACTAAGGTTTGCCAAAGTCGATTGCAATACTCCGCCTGCTGTATTGGTCAGATTTCCGGCTATGCTGTGCGACAGGCTAGCCAGATTTACAGTTCCTGCATTGATGGTAAAAGTCCCGTTGATATCGGCCCCATTGCTGCCAAATGTTTTAGTACCCGCAGCGCTGAAAGCGATATTAGTAAAGAAGTTTGAACTATTGGCAGGGCCCGGATTGATGGCCACCGCCCCCGCATTGTCAAAGGTGGTGGTATTGGTATGGTTATAAATTCCCAAATTGGTAAAGCTACTGCCCGTTATAGTAGTGGGTCGAATGCTGCGCAGAAACGAACCAGCAGCTATATTCAAATTTCCGGATATAGTAATCAGATCGGTACCTCCCGCATTGGTAGTATCCCCAACTGTTTTAATTCCAGTACCCGAAATACTCAGATTGGGAATAAGCAGGTTATTCGAATTGTTATCGCGCAAATACTGATTGGTATTGCCATCTAAGGTAATGCTTCTGGCTGCCGAAGAGGGAGTGTAATTATTCAAATAAATATCAGCTCCAGCAAATAAAAAATTCCTTCCATTATCCACCAAAGTAACACTGTTCGTATTAAAAATACCATTCACATCCAAATTGGCAATACCATCTAAAGTGGCAGTTTTTCCTGTATTTTGCAAATACAAATTGCCATAGATTATTCCATTTCCGGTGTAGATAATCTGATTGGTATTATCGGGTGATAAAAGATAGGTGGAGCTATTGCTGGCAAGTGAATAGCTTCCAAAATTGGTTGGAAAAGCCGCACCGCTAGCCGATTGAACCGGGCAATACAAACGGGCATTGTTTTCCAGCGTAAAGATCTTTCCCGCAAGCCCTGTCATGATATATGCCGGGGTAGGATCATTATTATCCGGGGTATTCCAACGGTGCATGCGCAAATACGCACCATTTTTTACCGTAAGATTGCCCGTAATGGCAAGATTGGCATTCATACATTTTGAGCCACTGCCGCTGAGTATCAAATTGTGAAACCCGGTAATATCGGGATCTATTGCCCAACTCTGATCTACAGAAGTGCCCACATGAGTGAGGGTACTGGTAGCAAGTCCCCAATCAATCTGTCGGCCCCCAGCAGGAAATGCTAAATTACCGATGAGGGTCAGATTGGCATTATTCGTTCCCATATCCAAAAGGGTATTCACATCTGAAATAGTAAGCGCTCCATTTACCACCAATTCACCGGCAGCACATCTCTTGGTATTCAGAACAGAACCTGTTAACGTAAGATTGCCATAAGTAAAACCTGAGCTCATGCGAATATTTTGTAAGGCCAGGGCACTCGTGTACTGAACTGTACTGCCATTGGCAAGTGAAATAGGAAAAAAATTATTGGGGAAATTATCCAATCCTTGCACCTGCATTGTAGTATTTCCTGCAATGCTAAAAGCATTGGCTCCCGTACCGCTAATTTGGTAGGCCTGTAAATTTACAGTTCCTGATCCCGCACTGATGGTAAAGTCGGCATTTACGTTACAAGATTTATTGAATGTTTTTGCTCCACTATTCGACAATGTAAGATAATTAAAAGTAGTAGTTTGGCTGCCATTATCAATCTGCTGGGTACCCCCAACACGATCAAGAATCACAGCGCCTAGACCCGATTGGGTAAATGATCCATTATTGATCCAATCCTGCCCCACATAGATGGTATTTTCATCTCCATCAAAAATGGTTCCAGCTCCTATGGTGATCGTATTATCTATATCGATAGCTGTGAGAAGATTTTTGGTACCTCCTGTAGCAGTAAGTAAATTGTAAAAAGTACCACCACTGATCGATTGATTGCTTCCATCAAAACGTACATCGGCACTGCGGTGAATAAACAAACCGCCCGACAGATTATCCAACAACCAATCGCCACCCACCGTAATGTCATAATTGGCATTCGCCAAATCGAGGGTTCCATTGAATATCTTCAAATGACTATCTACATCCATGGCCGCAGCCAATGAAAAGGTACTGCCTGCAGAATTAAAGATCAATTGATTAAAACGCTTCCCTAGCGTAATACCACCCGGACTGATGGTATAAATTCCAGGCTCAGGATTGAAATAAAGCACCCCCGCATTAGGCGTATAGGTGCCACTGTTGGTCCAATTGCCCCCTGCAAAAATGGTATCGTTCACACTTTGCTGACTGAGAGTGGTAGTTGCGCCTATTACAATATTACCTGAGACAGTCAGATTATTAGAATTTTCCAGCCCCAAGCCTATGGCAATAGGAGGACCTCCAGCATCTAATACCAAACGACCGACTACCGCATCAGCAGCAAAAATTCTAACAGTATAAGCACCCGGTACAAAAGCATGGTTAAGATATACATTAACATTTGAAATAGGAACAATATCGGTAGACCAATTGGCTCCATCGTGCCAATTATCGGTTAAGGCACCACCGTCCCAATAGAATCCTGAGGGATAGGTCCAATTAATGAGGGTACCCGGATTGCCATTGTCATTATCAAAATTTTCGCCCGACCTAGAACCGGAAGCATCCGCAAAATTAATGGTTCCACTGCCCGAAGTTCGGGTTACATTATATACCATCCCCGCATTAAAATCCACATTGCTAGCAGTAATATCTGGAGCAATAGTCAATCCAGTAAGATTAATATAAGTAGTGCTACCACCGTCCGGCCCGCTGGCAAAAGTACCCTCGCTAAAATTATCGGTAGCATCTATACTGCCTCCGGAAACAGTGATTCCATTGATATAATCAATATAATAATTCCTCATATGTAAGGTTCCGCTGGTCTGAACGATATTAAATTGTCCATTTACCCTGCGTATGCGTGCCGGATTGGTGCTGCTTCCCACCAATTTCAATACCCCCCCTTGATTGGTGATGCGCTGTCCATTGTTATTAAAAGTTAAGGAAGCATCGGCATTAAAATCAAGGATTCCTCCATTAAGTATCACTTTTTGGTTGTTATCAACAAGATTCAATCCCTTTCCGTTTACCAATAAAGTTCCCGCATCAATGATCATGTCGTTATTATTGCTTATACTCAAAGTATCTTCTAATTGATACACCACTCCCGGTGTATTGATGGTAATACCCCGCATACTTCGGTTTCCAAAGGCAAGGCTTTTGGTCCCACTGGTAGCTTCCAAATAAATCCGACTAGCATTATTATTCTGATTCAAACCCGTGTTGGTAACAAAATATGATTCCACATTGCCTCCTATATATACCGCATGTACTCCTGTTGTAAAGAACCCTGACTGAATTTGCACATCGTTTTCAATATATATGGCATTGGCTAAGTTGATATTGGTATTGCTATTTTTATTCACACGAATATTGTAAAAACGTTTCCCTACCGCAGCCCCTCCGGTGTTAAAAGTATAATTACCTCCCCCTTCAAAAACTACCCTTCCATTGCCATGTTGAAACACCGCATTGACAGGAGATTGGTCCCAATTGCCCGACACCGTTATGGTATTGCCATTGGCATTGAGGGTGGCATTATCGTTAATAGCAAGGTTTCCCGACAAGGTCCATCCCCCCCCTATCGTTTTGATATCGGTTCCGGCTATCACCACATTGCTAAAGGTACTGGATGAAATGCTTTGATTGGCACCATTAAAATATACGGTTCGGGCGGCACCATGGCTAAAACTTCCATTATTAATCCAATTGCCCGCCACATACAAATTTACCCCATCATCGCCACCGCCACTTACCGGTGCACCACTGATGTCGAAATTTCCCGACAGATAAATATCTTTGCTGCCTGCATTAGAATAAAAAAGCTTATCCAAACCAGAAAAAGTGAAGTGATTCACCTGCCAGGGCAGGGCATTATAATGATAAATGGTTTGTGACAAAGCACCATTGAAATAAATATGACTGCCAGTAGCCAAGAAATTATGCCCCGTGTTTACCGTATTGGCGTTGATGGTTACATTGCGCTCGAAATATACACTTTGATTGCGGGCATCGAGTACTCCCGCATTGGCTGTTAATAGAAAATTACCCGATACTTTAACTAGGCTATTAAATTTCACGCTATCGTTTCCTAATCCACCCGTCTTGTTAATAGTCAGCGCTCCAAAATAACTATTGGCATTGCTGGAAATAGTTGCCTTTGCGGTACCCGAAAAAGTGGTGGTATTTCCAAAATATTGTGTAAACAAGCCGCTTCCCCCATTGTTCCAATTTCCGCGTATAGTGATGTTGCGGTTGTCGGCATTGAATTTTCCATTGTTCTGAATGTTGATATTGCCATATATACTTATATCCCCTACCAAGATAGCGGTACCGCTATTGGCTATCTCTAAATTATTAAAATTGGTAGCAACAATATCTTGGTCTAATCCGTCAAATACTACCGTTCCACTTAAGTTTGCCTGCAAGCAATTGGCGGTTCCCAAATTCCATTTGCCTGCAATGGTATGGCTAAAACCACCATCGATAAAGAGAGGGGTATTGGCATACACATAAATTTGATTTTCAATATCCAAAGGTCCTGCGGCAGTTTTATTGCCCCCGTTAAAAGCTAGATTCCCATACGTTATCCCGCTGGCAATGCTCTGCACCCCATTTAAGGAATAATACATGGTGCTGTTCTCGTCAAAGATTTTGGTGCCGGCAAAATTATTAAAAATACTAGTCGCCGGATCGGCTGCACTGCTTTGCAATTGACAATAAGCGCCCATATTCAAGTTTTGAGGTGAACCTCCCGTGCTTAAGCCCAGCAAATCAATCGCCATGCGCGAAGAGGCAGTACCTCCTGGATTCACCGCTGTAAAATTTCCTGTGAGATTAAAAACAGAACCTGCTGCCAAGGTTTTGGTACGAAGGGCATCCTGATTATTGCCGCTAAAAACTACATGGTGCAATTGATAATTGCAAATGCCCAAGGCTTGATCATCATTCTCTCCATTAAAAGATACTGTTCCCGCACCGCCCGATTGGATAGTAGACAGGGTGCCATTCACCAAATCATCGGCAATCGACAAATCGTTAGAATCTAAATCAAATACCGTAGCGGTAGCAGCAGCAGTAAAATCCATATCGTCTTTTACCACAATATGACCATCGGCCGTTTTGGTTCCATAACGTATATTCAAATCACCATAAGATATACCGCCCCGCACCGTTTGATCAGCGTTCATATCATAATTAACATCTGAATTATTGTCGAGTACATAATTCCCAAATCCCACAGGAAAATTATCAGTACCCCGCACAAACAATTGGCTAGCCGAAGCCAAGTTAAAATTATAAGCAAGTCCTCCACTTAAAGAGGTTCCATTATTGAGATACAAATTACCCACATTCACATTAAAATGATTGCCCACCGTAGCCGCACCCTGCGTAAGCGTAACATTAGCACCTATATTCACCACGGCGGTTCCTAAAGTAAATGCATTGGCTATATTATTGGTGTATAAATTGCCCCCATTGAGATTCAGGTTACCCGACCAATTACAAATACCATCCACCCGCAAGCCAGCGGTAAAAGTATAAGCACCCGCACCCGATACGCTGGCATCGTCGGCAATAGTAATCAGGCCAGCGGCACTAAAATTACCCATGATATTTTTGGCAAGGGCATTGCCATTATCGAAAAGTATTTGAAAAAAAGAAGTGCTTCCGCTTAGATCGATGCTCTGTGCCAGAGCGCCATTAAAACTCAGCACATTGGCAGCCATACTAAAAGTAGAACCGGAAGCCACCGTAAAATCACCGGCCACATTCAAGGCATAATCGCCCACTATCAGCGTACTGTTATTATCAACCGTTACATTGCCTGTAACATTGGTACTCGCTTGCAGGGTAGCGGTACCGGCACCATTAAAAATCAAGTTGGTAAAATCGAGATTGGCACCCCCCAAGGTAGCAAACGAACCATCAAAAC
>JAIFLP010000040.1 GCA_020049015.1 Bacteroidota bacterium
GAAGGCTTATGCATATTTGCAGAAATACATGATGACTCCATTGCAATTGATTACATGAAGCCATGGCAAAGTGATAATTTAGAGCTATTTATTTCAGACACCATAGGTGGAAAAAACTTGATTCAGTTTATATTCTTTCCTCCCGATACCTCAAAAAGCACAGGAATCAGACAAATTTTTGATTTTAGGGCCAAGCAAGTATTGAAAAAAACAAACGTTCGAATTAATAACAAGCAAATAAAAACTAACAAAGGTTACAATATCGAAGCCATTATACCTTTCGATATATTGGGAAAAACTAGTTCGTTACATCAAAATTTTGCAATACAACTAATAGTTAATGAAAGAGATGTGGTATCTGGCACCCAAACTATTATTCCTTTATATCCGCATAACAATACCATTTTCAATACCCATTCCATGTTAGGATACCATCTTGACTATGCAAAAGAAAATCAGAGCCACATAAACACCAGGGCCTATATAATAGATGCAGAAGAATTAAACATACAAATAAGCACCGAAGATTCATTAAACAATAATTCGTTCATATTCACACAAGGACAAACCTTATCAGATACCCTAGCTTTAACTTATGGTAAATCCATTAAAAGCTTATCATATAAAAAGAGAATTAATAAGACTGCTGAAGAAATAGAGATAAAGAACAACGGAAAAACTTTAATGCGGGTTAGCAGTTTGAATGTTCCTCTAAAAAATATAAATAGGAAGCCTTTGCGATTTGAAGATGAAATTCGTTCCTACGAATATAAGGACAAGATAAGTACCCCGCAAAAAGGAATGATCTTATTTGTAGGAAGTTCGAGTATTCGTTTGTGGAAAACACTTGAAGACGATATGCCAGGGATGAAAGTTTTTAACCGAGGAGTAGGAGGCACAACCGCAGCAGATTTATTGTTTTATATGGATAGAATTGTACTGCCATACCAGCCTGCTGAAATTGTTTATTACGAAGGGGATAACGACATGGGTGCGGGAATAGCGGTAGACACCTTTATAAAGCAAACACAACAATTTATTAGAAATGTTCACCAACAATTACCCAATACAAAAATTCATCTATTATCTATAAAACCAAGTCCCCGACGATTTAATATATGGCCAAAAGTTCAAGAAGCCAATAAAAAATTGGATAGCATTGCTCAATTAAGTTCCAATGTGCATTTTATAAACGTAGCGGATATTTTAATAGACAATTCGGGGAATATTGATACTAGTTTATTTATATTTGATGGCATCCATTTAAATAGCAAAGGTTATCAAAAATGGTCTGAGATTGTATATGCGTCTTTGCGCAGAAATAATTAAATAAATTCTATCCCACAATTTTAAAACTAAGACAATGAAAAACGTCTTTAATTGGGGAATTATTACTGTCAGAAAATAAGTATTGGGGATAAAAAACGTATCAAAGTAAAATCTACTTAAAATAAAACGTATAATACTTATAATCAATAATTTTTTGCAACAATAGGAACAATCGGATAATTCATTTCTTTGTACATTTACAGATAGGTTGAGGTACTAAGAATTAACTATTAACTAATCTATAAAAACGTATGAAGCAAAGATATGTTTTGAAATTTATTGGACTTATTTTCATATTTTATCTATTGAACGTTCAACATAAGTTGGCAGCGCAGCAAACACCAATTTATACCCATTATATGTTTAATGGTTTTGTTATAAACCCGGCATTGGCAGGGGTTGATGGTTCTAAGGTTATTAATCTTTCTACTCGGCAGCAATGGGTCGGCTATGAAGGTTATCCTCGCACTAACTGGATTAGTTATCATGCTCGTATACTCAAGCGTAGATTTATTCTAAAGAATTCGTTTGGATCTAAAAAGTACAAACCTAAAACATCTGGCAAAACAGCCTTTGGTGCCTATTTTTACAATGACAGAAATGGTGTTATTGGAAGAAATGGAGGACAGGTATCATACGCATATCACACTTTCTTTAACAGAAGAACTACCCAATTATCACTAGGTTTATCTGCTCAGTTATACCACCTGAACTTCAATCGTGACTTAATGATACTTAAAAATGAAAACGATCCGTTTTTAAATTCTGTTGGTAGGATGAATTATTTTATCCCCGATTTTAGTATTGGCGCTAATTTACTAGGAAGATCATATTTCGCAGGCATAACAGCGGCTCAGCTCCTTCAATCAAAATTTAAAATTTATGGGCAAGATTTAGGTGGGTATAAAAACCCTCGAATATATTATGTAATGGCAGGTTATAAATATTACCCTTATCAAGATTATTTAATAGAACCTTCATTTTTAGCTAAGGTTAACGAACAATTTAAATATCAGGTAGACTTTTCATTAAAAGTTAGCTATAATGATAATTTATGGATGGGTATTTCATACAGGAGCAATAAAGACATCATTACTCTTTTGGGTTTTAAATATTCAAATTTTTACTTTTCGTATGCATTCGAATATCCTACTACGTCTCTAAAGTCGCAGAATTATGGTACACACGAATTAAGCATATCAGCAATTATAGGCAGCAGCGAAAAACGTTTTAGATGGAAAGACAGATATTAATGCCTGTATAATTAATAAATCAATCAATAAGAACTACGATGAAAAAAAAATATAATAATATAATATTAATCCTCGCCTCTCTTATCAGCATGCATTTATATGCTCAAACCGATACAAAATTTTGGTTTGTTATTCCTGATATAAATCAGCATGGGGCATGTGGTTTTGGTGGAGGAGAACCAATGTATCTTCGATTTACAGCTAGTGAACTTCCTAGTACGGTAATAATTACTCAACCTGCAAATGCATTATTTGTTCACATTATTTTAAATGTACCTGCAAATTCAACAGTATCAACAAGCGATTTATCTTCTTTAAAAGCATCACTACGAAATGTAAATCTTGCAGGCGATAATCCAAATAATTTAGGTTTATACATCTCGGCGACTTCACCGGTTAGTTGTTATTATGAAGTTGGAAATTGTACTTCATCAGATCTTTTTTCATTGAAAGGAAAAGCAGCATTAGGAAATGAATTTTATATTCCAGGACCCTCTGCTGATGGTGTTATGTCGTTTAGAAATCTTGGTATCTGGTCTTTCCCTAATTACACCTACAAACGTTCCTTTGATATTGTGGCAAGCGAAGACAATACTGTAGTTCAAATCACTCCTTCCTGTGCAATAAACCTTCTTCATCCTGCAAATGTTACGTTTAGTGTAAATCTAAATAAAGGACAAACCTATTCTTGCTGGGCTTCTGATTATACTGATTACAATAAAAATTTTGGAACCGGAAGTCATGTTACATCTAATAAACCCATTGCTATTACCCGAACAGATGATGCTCAGGTAATAACAAACAATACGGGATTCTATGCCGATATGAACGGCGATCAAATTGTACCTGTTGATTATATTGGCTCATCATACATCATAAACAAAGGCGCATTACACGTAAACAATGGAGGATTTGATTTGGCTTATGTTACAGCAACTCAAGCTAACACTATAATCACCCTTACCGGTGCTACTTTTACGGCTGGTGGAGCTTCTATTACATTGCAAGCAGGACAATCGGCAGAAGTGCAAGTATCGAGTAATTATGCTACGGCAAAATCTACGAATAAACCTTTTTATTTGTACCATGTTACCGGAATAAGTGGCGAAGACGCAGCCGCATTAATTCCTCCGGTTGATGTGTGCAGCGGTACTAATAAAGTAGGATTTTACAGAACCGACTTAGGTGTTGCAAATCAGGTATTTAAATTAAATATTATTATTCGGGCAAATGCTGCTAATCCTGATCCAAATGATAATTTTCAGTTTTTTGTTAATGGTAGTTTGAATGCAGGACTTACTACCCAGATTAACACTGCGGCATTCACACAATTACCAAATAATACCGACTGGAAGGTTGCTACCATTGATTTATCTAGTACAAAAACCGTAGGCCAAACATTTATGCTTACCAATTCATCAGCACGTTTTTTAATGGGATTAATAAATGGTTCTGCTGGAAATACTACAAGATATGGCTATTTTGCCGGCTTTGGCGATGCAGAAACAAGAGCCTATGTGGTTAGCGCCGACTCAAGTTATGCGGTTGTATGTACCAATCAATCAGTGAGATTAGCAGCATCTGGGGGGGTTTCGTATACTTGGTCTTCAACTGATTTCTCTATTCCTCCAAGTCAAGTTAACTTGCAAAACCCATTAATACAACCAACAACAGCAGGTACTTTTCATTTTAAAGTTACAATAAATGGAGTGTGTGATAATTTGAGCGAAACAAAAGATGTTACCATAAAAGTAGACCCACGTCCTGCAACCCCTATTGTGTCTGATGTAGAAGCTTGCTTAAATGATCCCGTTACTCCATTTAGTATTTCTAATGCCGGAACAAATACTTATTTTGAATGGTTTACCGATACAATTCTTGATCCTGTTGCAAGGATAAATACAAGTACTTACAATACCGGAAAAACAGCAACAGGTAATTATTCATATTTTGTAAAACAAGCAGTAAATAATAATAGTTGCTTTAGTTATCCCAAAAAAACAACATTAAGCATATCGGCAGAACCGAAGCCTACCTTAGTTTTAAACCAAAAAATATTTTCTGTTTGTGCACCACAAACTGTAAATTTAGCAGCTGCAATTGATTTGGTAAATAGCGTAAATCTTGCTACTGTTTACACAAAACTAGCTACAACAGGATGGACGGGAAAAGTTGAAAAAAACACTACCATTTCTGCAATTAACGCATCCGATTTAAATAATATTTTAGACGCAAATGCGGGTACAAGTTACTATGTTGATTATACGTTAAGTTCAAAACCTACAATAATACTCGATATGACTCAAATTCGAACCTTTGGTCGAATAGAAATTAATTCACTTTTAGATGGTGACCCAAATATTGGTAATTATCCTAAAACATATAGTATTTCTGGATCCAATGACCCAAATGCTTTTACTACAACTACTGCATCATGGACTTTAATAAAAACTGAAACAGGCGCACTAAATAAAACAATTGATTTACCTGTGGTTCAGTCGTATCGTTACATAAAAATCAGCTCATCAACTGATGGTTTTTTTACAACTAACAGATGGGCTCCTCACACAATAGCTATTTATAATAGGAATGGCAGTATAGTAAGTTATTATAGTGATAGAGCTTGTACTAACCCTGTTATAAATTATACAAATGTTTCTACTCCTGGCTGGTACTATTTAAAAGCAGGAAGCGGACAGTGTTCTACAATTGATTCGGTTCAAATTACGGGTGGTGTTAAACCTGCAGTTCCCGTTTTTTCTGCCGGCCCTACTTCAGTTTGTGCGGGACAAAGCGCTGTTGTTTATACTGTGGTAAACGATCCGGCAGCATCAAATTATAGATGGAGATATACAGGAACTAATGTTACTATAAACAATGGTACAAAAAATAGTATCACAATTAATTTTGCTGCGAATGCTACTGCTGGCACTTTATGGGCTGTAGCAGAAAATAGTTGCGGCAAAGATTCCATTAGTAGAGCAATAAGTTTTATTTCTCCTTCCAACGGAGGCACCTTAAATACGGATAATTTAACAGATAAGAAAACAATCTGTTCGGGATCCAGTTCCATTCTTAACTTAACAGGCAATACAGGAACAGTTCAAAAATGGCAATCTTCAACCGATGGCACTAATTGGACAGATTTATATACCGATGCATTAACTACACACTCATCGGGAAATATTACACAAACAAGAAGTTATCGCGTATTGGTTCAAAATTCTACTTGTCCTGCTGCTACATCAACTATTGCAACACTCAATGTTGAAGCATTACCAAGCATAACAAATATTGCAAAAACCGATGTTACTGGCTGCGGATTAAGTGATGGAACAATAACAGTTACTGCTACGCCTGCCAACGTTCAATATAGTTTAGATAGCAGCATTTGGCAGCCTTCTAACACATTTAATAATCTTGCAAAAAATGCATATAATGTATGGGTGAAAAATACAGCTGGAATTGGATGTAGCATTAAGAGTTCTTCTTTAACAACAATTAACGATGCTCAATCTCCTACCATAACAAATATTAGTTCAACAAACATTTCTGATTGTGGTTTAACCGATGGAACAATTACTGTAACTGCAACTGGCGGTATTGGCACATATCAGTATAGTAAAGATGGTGGATCAACTTGGACTAACACAACAGGTTCATTTACCAATCTTGATGCAGGAAGTTATCCAATATGGGTTCGTTTTAGCAATCAAACTTGTCCCGTTGATGGTGGAATAAAAATCATTACCTCACCCATAGCTCCAACTCCCGGAACGGTTGATGTGACAAATGAAACCAATTGCGGTGCAAAAGATGGAACTATCACCATAAATGCTACAGGAGGATTAGGAAGCTTTCTGTATAGCATTGATAACGGAACTACATTTTCTGCTACTAATGCTATAACAGGCTTATCAGCTGGTAATTATGTGATAAAAATAAAAAATAGCGATGGTACATGTGAGGTATTAGGGTCTTCAGAAAATATTACAGCTCCCGGTTCTCCATCAATTGATAGTGTGGTTGTAACAAATATCAGTAATTGTAATCTTGTAATAAAAGATGGAACAATTAAAGTATATGCCAGTGGAGGCAGCATACCCGGAAGTTACAAATATTCGTTAGATGCAAATCCGGCTGTAGCAACCAGTATATTTTCAAATCTTTCAGCAAAAAATTATGAAGTAAAAGTTAGCAATCCCGATGGTTCATGTACAGCAACCTACAATGGAGCAATAGTAAACGAACCATCAGTTCCCGTTATATCAAATATTGAAACTACAAATATTTCTGATTGTGGATTAATTGATGGAACCATTACTATTATCGCATCTGGCAATACAGGACCTTTGGAATATAGTATTGGAAATAATAGTTGGCAAACAGGAAACATTTTTTCTGCATTAGATTCTGGAACTTATTCAGTAAGTGTTAGATATAGCAAAGATGCAATTTGCTTAACTAATTACGCCACTCCACAAAAAATTCAAAAACCTTTCATTCCAGAAATCACTACCATTTTTGAACAAGATAGAACAAGTTGTAGTTCAAATAATGGAATCATTACAATTACGGCCAATAAATCATCCTCATTAGGAACATTGCAATATTCTGTTTCAAATACAAGCACATGGAGCAATACCAATACCTTTGCCGCACTCGATTCAGGAAGCTATCAGGTAAGTGTAAAATACAACGAATACTCCAATGCCTGTATTAAAAATTTAGATTCAATTGTTCACTTGGTATTAATTTGTACCGATACAATTACTATAAATCTATGCAATACTGTTGGCGTTTATAACTTATTCAATGCATTTAATCCACCTTTAATAGATAGTAGTGGAATAATTAAGAATCCTTCAAATCAAGTAATATCAAGTAACCTAATAGATGTTAGTAATTTCGTTGAAGGTGTCTATCCATATTCTTATTATCGAACTCAATACTATAGAAATTTAATTTTAATCAATCTTTCAACTCAAAAACAATCTGGAACATCAGTATTGCAACCAGTTTATTGTGATAAAAACATCAATCTATTCGAGAGTCTTGTTGATGGCACCTATGATGCTGCCAATCCTGGTACCAATAACTATACCTATTTTCATAAAGAAAACAATGAATGCATTGCTAAATCAACATCTGCAACCATTCTTATTGATTCCATTATCCCACAAATAACTTGTGCTGAAGAGATAAGACAGTTTCTTGAATTTGAAAACACATATTACGTGGCAAGTGATAGTTTGAACCCTTTGACAATAAGCGATAATTGCGGCTTTTATTCATTATCCAACAACATTAACAATAACAGCTCGATAACAGGTGCTCATATTGAAAAAAGTTCCGTGCTAGCATGGACAGTAACAGATGCAGCTGGAAATAGTGCCACTTGCGAAACCAAAATATCGATTGTTAAAGGGATGTTGCCTAATACCATTTCTCCAAACGGTGATGGGTATAATGATGTATGGGAATTCAAATTAAACCAGTATTTCCCTAATGCACAAGTTGAAATTTACAATCGCTGGGGGGTAAAAATTTGGGAATCTGATAAAGGATATGACACCAATGGTAATTTTTGGGATGGTCGTGATTTAAATAATCAGAAAGTACCTGTAGATAGTTATCAGTATATAATTATTGAAGGCGCAAAACTTATTCGCAAAGGTTTTATTGCTGTTATTTATTAATTCTAACGAAATGGCAAAATGGATAAAAGATAAATTGTGGAGTTTCAAACTTCATAGAAAATACGAATGGTATAAACGGAAAAACTAAATACATACTGCATATAGCACAGCAGTATGTATTATGGCGCAACCATTGAGAAATTAGAACAAACACGTAACTACATTAATTTAATTATTTAAAATCAATAAAATGCTTAATTTTTACTATAATTGAACAATATTAACTACTAATTACTAAATACTTTTGATTTATGAGAAATTTATATATTTTTCTAACTAGCCTCCTTATGCTTTGCAATGTCCAGCTTTTTGCATGGACAGGC
>JAIFLP010000163.1 GCA_020049015.1 Bacteroidota bacterium
AGGATGCGGCAAATGAGATTAATGAACTTTCAGTTAAATGCGTTAATATTTCAAAAGAAAGCTATCAGATGATGGCTGAATTATCGCCACAAATGGAAGAGACCTTAAAATTGGTAGAGGAGATAAGTGCTGCGGGAATGGAAATGCGCAATGGTTCTGATCAGATAAATAATGCCTTATTGGAATTAAATCAGGTAACTCAGCAAAACGCAGCAACAGCGGAGGAATTATCGGGAAATTCTGATGCGCTGATACAACAAGCTAAGGAATTGAAGGCAATACTGGCTTATTTTAATGTGTTGAAATAGATTTATACCATTTAACCATTTCTCCAATTCCTTCTCTGCACGTCTTCCAATTCACTTCATCCTTATTTGGAAAGTTAGACTCAATAACTGAAGAACCAAATAGTTTTTGATATTCTGAAGGTTTTATTTTTTTCAGCAGATATAAAGCAAAAGCAGGCATTTTAAGCTGTCTATTTCTTATGTCCAGTTCATTTGAAATAATGTTAATCAATTGTTCGGTGCTAACCGGATTGTATTCTGAAAGAAGGAATGTGCCAGCTAATTGTTTTTTTATAATTAATTCGATTATTTGAACCAGGTTATCAATATTTAGGAAGTCTCTTTGGTTATTAACACCTTTAAATGGTAGCGGATAGCCTTTGCTTACTAATTTGATAAGGCGCATCATATTACCTGGTGCATTACCGCCGCCATAAATCATGGGTGGGCGTATTATTGTAACTTTAAAGCTTTCTGATTGTAGTTTTATTATTTCTTCATCTGCCTGCAGTTTCGATTTTCCATAGGCATTGATGGGATTGGGTTTTGAATGAATTGAAATATTTGTTTGCTCTCCGTAAACAGCAATGGTGCTCATTTGGATAAAATGCTTTACTCCAGATGCTTTAGCCGTTTTTGCTACATTAATCGCTAAATCTCTGTTGATTTTATAAAATTGTTCTTCAGGCGCACCCTTCATTTGATGTACCAAAGCAGCTAGATGCAAAACCGAATCAATACCAGTAAAATCTATATCAGAAACTTTGGTAACCAACAAATCAATTTCTTTGATGCTGAATTCAGTATTGGATTTAATAAAATTGGTTCCTACGAAACCGGAGGAACCGGTGATGGCAATTGATATATCAGGCATTGTACTCTTTTTTTCGTTGTTTAATATTACTTAAAATATATAAAGCTTGCAAAGCTAATATCAAATTTTAATTTGTTGGGTTTGTTGCTTTGTATTTTTGTATAGAACGGGCAGATATTTTTTTATTTCTAAGACACCTTAAAGCTCACTTATATATTTTAACACAAACGACTTAAGGCTACAAACCCTTATACCTTTGTTAATTGGATAATCATCTGAAGAAGGTGTAAGTATAAAATTAGTTTCTGATTTTAAATCGTTCCATGCAATATAGTTCCCCTTTTGTATGTTAGGAGCATTTGAATATTTAATTTCTGCAGAACCAATTATTTTCCCTGCCCTTTCGAATACTAAGTCGCACTCAGCCCCGTCCTGAGTTCTATAAAAATACAATTTAATGTCCGGCGCTAAGGAGGCACGTATCTGGTTTACACAAAATGCTTCCCACGAATTGCCAACATATAGTGAATTGTTTAATTGCTCAAATGATTGAATAGAAAGAAAATGATGTAAAATTCCGGTATCTGTAAAATAAACTTTTGGGGCTTTAACTAATCGTTTCGATATATTTTGAAAATAGGGTTGTAAACGTGTTATTAGAAATGCATTTTCGAAAAAGTCGAGGTAACGTTTTACAGTTGGAGAACTTAAGTTTAAGGCCTTTGAAAGTAAGGAATAGTTTAACAATTGCCCGTTTAACTGTGACAGCATTGTCCACAATCGTTCAGTTTGCGAGGGCGCTACATTTAAGCCGAGCAAAGGTAAATCTCTTTCGATGTATGTTCGAACAAAACCCAATAACCAATTAAATGAAGTGGCATCGTTTGGAGCTAAATACGATTTCGGAAATCCTCCCCGTAGCCATAATGCTTTATAGTCTATTGATGAAATAGTTTCTACCATATCGAATGGCTTCACTTCTTCATAAATAATGCGTCCGGCTAGCGATTCTGAGGCATCTCGTATTAACTCAGGATTGGCCGACCCAAGTAATACAAACCGACCGGGCACATTGTGTTGGTCAACCAAAGCCCTTAGTATTGGATACAATTGGGGTAAGCGTTGAATTTCGTCAATAATAACGAGTTTATGAACATGCTCACTTAGAAAAAGTTCCGGATTATTCAACTTTAATGCATCGGAAGGCAATTCCAAATCGAGATAAATGACATCTTTTTCAATAGTTTTTTGAATTTCTTTAACTAATGTAGTTTTTCCTACCTGACGAGGCCCAATAATACCAACTATCGGAAAGTATCCGAGGTGTTGCTTAATATTTTCTATAATCTTTCTTTGTATCATAAACAGGAGACCCTGCAAATTTAATATTTAATTTTTAAATTACAGGGTTTATGGGTTTATTTTAATGAGTTATTTACCATGCAAATTAAAAATTATATTTCAAATTTGCATGGTTTGTTTTTTATTAATATGGGTTAAAAGTTATTTTTTAATTTTTGGATTACTTCTGGGATGCAACGTTTATGGTATCAAATAGGAACTATCTGAATCCCTAAGCATGAAGTACCCTTTAATACAATTTGGATTTCTTATACCAATTTGGATATGATTTTTTTCTTTAAAACCAGCATTCGGAAACAGATCTACCCCTTCAAAAAAAACACCTCTAACCGAATCAAATGCCCTTAATTTTTTTGTTTTGTTAAACTGATGGATTGTCTCAATTACTGCGCAATCTAGTTTTCTGATTAACAAGTCGTTATATTGTCCTATTGGCCGATTAGAAGGAAGAGTATAACCGTATCTTTCATTTGTTTCAACAAGTAAATCGTATCCAGTTTTAACTAATTTTAAATATTTTGAATCCATTAAATCAAGACAATAACCCAAATCAATTACAGCTCCAATTACTGAAGGTTTTTCAATTTTTGTTTTTGCTCTATATGAATACTTTTTTAGATATTTTGCATAATCCATAGCTCTCTCAGGATTATTTTCCCAAAAATAGATTCCATTTCCAAGCCAATCGTAATCGTTCTCGCTTTTTTTTAAATTATCTTTACTAGTAATTACCTTATCCCTAACAGATTCATCGCACCCATGAAAACCTAATACTATATTGGGTCGAGTTGAATACATTATTGGTAATTCTTACTTAATTCTCCTTTTGATGTATAGATACCTGATTCTACTAAAAAATTTAATGCATCCTCTTTAGATGAATTCACTTCATCTTTATATGCAGAGAATTTTTTTAAATATTTTGAAATTTCCTTACCTGACATAAACTTTGTTTTTACAAAGATACACCATTTTTAATAAATATCGAAAGATTTGTTGCTCTGTTTGCCAATATTTGTAATCACGAATGTCCGTTAATAAATGAAAATGAGATTCTTCACTCCACATCCCTATAAAGGCTGGAGGCTTTTAACAATTGTAGAAAAATATCAATTGCACACAATCAACAGAAGGCTGGAGGCCTTCCATAATTAAAAAACAATTAATAGCAATAATTCTAATCCATCTTTTAAAATACCAAACGTAACAATTTCATAACATTTTTCCCAGCTGCTTCCAATATTTTTTACCAGACAACCATAATTATTGAATTAAAATTTTCAGTCAGATTATTTGTAAATAAATAGATTTCTTATATTTGTTGAAATAATTGGAAATGAGACTTTTTTTTAGGTTTTTTATTATTGTACTTGTTTTTTTAGCTTGTAAAAAGGAAGTTGTTCCTGAAATAATAGTCAAGGATACAGTTACAGAAGGGAATGATCAAAAACCGGATACAGCTGCTTATCACAAATTAAAATTTACACATAGTTATTTTTATAGTGCAAGTAAATACGATTCAATACTAAATAAACATGTATTGAGACTGATTTTTGATACAGTCCCTGGTTATTCTTTTGCAGGATGGCTGGTAAACGACAGTTTGGTTGAGAGGAATCCTTTGGAATTAGCCATAAAGCAAGAAACAGGAATAGATATAAGGCTAAGCACCCTGATTGATTCTATCAAATGGAGATTGCGGAACAAAGAAAAAGTTACAATCGTTTGTTTTGGTTCCAGTACCACCTATGGAAATTATCCCGAATATTCATATCCTCAGTTTTTACAGGATACTTTGTGTAAATACTATGAAAATAACAACATTACTGTTTTAAACTTTGGCAGAGGCGGATGGACCATGAAAGATGCTTACAATGCTATCGACACGCTATTGCAAAATCAAAAACCAGATATTGTTACGCTGATGTTTGGTGTGAATGATTATGGGGCTTCTGTACCTATTAGTGACTATGAGCGCTATTTTGGAATAGTGTTAGATCGCATTTTAGCAAGTAATGTAGCTCCTGTTGTATTGTCGCCTCAAATAATTAAAACAGTTGATTTAGTTATTTACAGGTCATATTGCGAGGGATTAGAAAAAGTAAGTTTTGAAAAGAGTGCCTTATACTTTGATTTAAATCAACATTTGATGGATTATGGGGTTGATAGCACTATGTTTTGGATGGATAATTTGCATCCAACCAAATATGGATTGAAATTAATTAGTGATGAAATTTTTAGTTTTGTCTTTGCTGAGTTTTGATTTAAATTAATTATTTCTTAACATTGCGCATCAAAAATAGGGGATGGTATTTTGTTCGTTTGAGTTTATTTTGCTGTTTATTCCGCCAGTGTTGATACTTTATTTCTTATTCAATCACTTGCGGTTAATAAAGCTTGGCAATTATTTGCTAATAGCCGCTTCTATAGGCTTCTATGCAATAGGAGCCAACGGTTTTCTTCATATTTTTCTGCTTAGTATACTATTGAATTATTATTTTTCACGAGTCATTAATCGATTTAGGGAATTAGGAAAAACTAACTATTCAAGAATCATATTGGTTTTAGCTATTCTATTTAATGTTTTGTTATTAGGTTATTATAAATACGAGAATTTTGTCTTTGAAAATATCAATTTTGTTTTTGGAACCAGTTGGGAAGGGAAAGTTAGAGAATTACCTCTTGGAATATCCTTTTTTACATTTCAATTAATTGCATATCAGGTTGATTCTTTTAGGGGTTACACCAAGGACAATGATATAGTTGGTTACCTGATGTTTATTTGCTTTTTTCCTCAATTAATAGTCGGACCCATTGTTCATCATAAAGATGTGATTTACCAATTTAAAACATTCAGGAGGAAGTTTGTAAATTATAAAAACCTGTCTTTAGGTATTTTTCTTTTTGTATTGGGGATGTCTAAAAAGGTATTATTGGCAGATCCATTAACTAAAATTGCCGCTCAGGCTTTTAATGATGTTTCTAATTTAACTTTAATTGATGCATGGGTAAATTCTGTGGGATATACCATTTCATATTTATTGTTGTATGCAGAATTTTGTTTGTTTCTAGCAGTTTAACTGATGCATGGAAGTTTTTTCTCGCTATGTTTAACTTTGGAAATATAAAATTACAAGCTTTAACTTATGTTGATCCTAAACAATTCGCAATGTTAATTTTAGCATTTTTAATAAGTGTTATCGGTATAAATAGCAATGAATTAATGTCGAAGTTTAAGCCTAATTATAAGTATTTGTTTATTTCAGTTGTTTTAGCAATATTATCCTTCTTTCATTTGGAAGAAGTGGGCGAATTTTTATATTTTCAATTTTAATTCGTATGGATTATAAAAAATGGTTTAAAGCTTTTCTATCAATAATTGTTATTTACCTGACAATTGTTATTTCTCTTAATTTAATTGTTGATCCGTTTGAAGTATTTCATACCAATATTTTCTTAGCCGATAAATTACATATTAATAACCTTAGATTTAATAAGACAGAGTATTTAGATAAGAATAATGACAGATATAATGCTTATGTGTTTGGTGGTTCAAGAGCGTCATTTTTTAATTCAGATTCATTAAATAAATGTCATAATGGATTAAATTTTTATAATTATTGGTTTTCACTTGCAAATACTGATGATTATAAAAATATATTACAGTATATGATT
>JAIFLP010000138.1 GCA_020049015.1 Bacteroidota bacterium
AAAATTGAAAATGCAAGAAACAAAAAAGTACCTACTTATGAAGACTTGCATCCTAATAATAAATTTATTGAAAACAAGTTGATTGACTTCATTAGAAACAATGAAGATTTGAACAGATATATCGCTGAAAGAAAAATTGGATGGTCCAATAATCCAGAAATGATAAAAAAACTTTTAATTAAGTTAAATCAAAGCGAATTTTTCGTCGATTACATGAAGTCTCCAGAAAGAAGCATAGAGGAAGATTTAAACTTGCTGGTAAATTTTTATGAAACATGTATTTACAATAATGAAGATATTGAATTGTCTTTAGAAGATGAAAGTATATATTGGAATGACGATTTATTTGTAACACTAAATTTAGCAATAAAAACATCGCAAAACTTAGCAGAAAAACAAAGTTACAGCAGAAAACTTTTAAGAATGTACAGGGATGATGAAGATGCAGAATATGCAGTTCAATTATTGAGAAAAACCGTCATGAATCTAAAAATATATGGTGAATTAATTGAAGCTCATACCAATAATTGGGATATAGAACGTATAGCATTTATGGACATCCTCATCATGCAAATGGCCATTTCGGAATGCATCGAATTTCCTTCGATCCCCACAAAAGTAAGTATGAACGAATACATCGAGATTTCTAAATATTATAGTACTGATAAAAGCAGTACATTTATTAATGGAATTTTAGATAAAATTATCCATATATTAAAAAAAGAAGGCAAGATAATAAAAATAGGCAGAGGCCTCATAGGCGAATAGTAAAGACAGAGCATGCCCTGTCTCAACATAGTAAAAAGACAGTATATACCCTGTCTCAACAATTAAATTATATAAAATATGAAAACATTAATTTTATTAACAGCAGGTGGCAGCGGCCAACAAGCAAATCCTTATTCATCAATGATTATGCTAGTACTGATAATCGTTGTATTTTATTTTTTCATGATCCGTCCGCAGGTTAAAAGACAGAAAGAATTGAAAAAATACCGAGAATCTTTGAAAAAAGGTGATAAAATAATTACCACTGGCGGTATTTATGGTAAGGTTGCTGAAATAAATGAAAATACCATTACCATTGAAGTAGAAGAAAAAATGCATTTGAAAATCGACAAAAATGCGGTTTTGAGAGATCCAAGTGATTTAGAACAAACGAAATAAATTGATTACAATTTTAAAGAATATAAAAAAAATCATTTTCCGGCGTGGATGGAATCGTCGGGCAATGTTTTTTTTTATATTTCTTTTTATATCTGGAATATTTTGGGTTTTAAGTTCACTAGACAAGAGTTATACAACTATAATTAGTTATCCTGTAGAGTACATGAATTTTCCACCAAATAAAGTTTTGGTTGAAGATGTTCCCAATAAAATAAAATTAGGTGTTAGCGGACAAGGTTATAATATTCTGAAACTGCTGATTAGTGCAAATAACAATCCCGTGATTTTCAATGTTAATTCCTTCAGTTTAAACAGACTGGGCAGCGATGAAACAACAAGATTTTTTATCCTTACACAAATGGCTAAGGATAAAATAAAAAGACAAATCAGTGAAAATATTGTAATAAATGATCTGCAGCCTGATACCATTTATTTTACTTTTTCAGAACGCTCTATAAAAAAAATCCCAGTAAAGCCAAACTGTTTACTAAGTATTGAAAAGCAATATGTATTAAGAGATAAAATAAAAACCAATCCCGACAGTATTTTGGTTGAAGGAGCCCGCATTTTTTTAGACACAATGCAATATATTTATACTGAAATAGTAGAAACTGAAAATCTTTCTAAAGGATTTCAAAAAAATGTGGCTTTAATAAAAATTCCCCACATTAAATTTGATAAAGAAATGGTTACATTAAATATTGATGTTGAAAAATATACTGAGATTGAGTATACAATACCTATTCAAACAATTAATGTACCCGACTCGGTAAATTTATTAACAATACCTTCCGATGTTATTGTTTCATTCAAAGTAGGAATTAGTAAATTCGAAAGCACCAATTTAAAACAATTTAAAGCTACGGTCAATTACAATGAAATTGGACATAGCATAAATGAAAAATTGAAAGTAAGTATAAAAAACTATCCTGAATTTTTAGAAATAGTTAGCTTTAATCCCAGAAGCGTTAATTATCTGATTAAAAAATACAAGAAAGAAATAATTAATTAAAAAATAAATTATTTAATAGAAATGCAAAAAGTAGGCATCACCGGAGGAATAGGAAGCGGCAAATCATGGGTTTGCAACTTCTTTAAAATTCTTGGAGTACCTGTATTTTATGCAGACATTCAATCTAGAATGCTATTATACGATAAATCTATAAAAATACAATTGAAAGAAGTTGCCGGTGGTGAAATTTTTATAGGTGATGAAATTGATAAAAAAGTATTTGCCAACGTAATATTCAATAATAAAGAAATACTAATAAAAACCAACCGAATATTACACGAAGGAGTGAAGCAAAAATTCATTCAGTGGTCAAAATGGCAAAGAAGAAGTCCTTACGGAATAATAGAAGCCGCAGTATTATTTGAAAGTGAAAGTAATTTTGAACTAGATAAAATAATTACTGTTTTTGCACCTGAGGAATTAAGAATTGAACGAGTTATACAAAGAGAACAAACCGATAGAGAATCAATAATAATGCGGATGCAACATCAATTGCCAGAAGATGAAAAAATAAAAAAATCTGATTTCGTAATTTACAATGATGAGAGAAATTTATTGATTCCGCAGATTTTAAATATACATAAATCTTTAGTTCAGCAAAGCACTATTTAGGATCAATTATAACGTATCAAAAATGACAAAATTCGGAAAATGGATTGGAGGAGGATTGGGATTTACTTTTGGTGGCCCAATAGGAGCATTGATAGGCTTTACCTTAGGGGCTATAATTGATAACACAGAGATTATTACCAATAAGGGAAGTGCAAATAGAACCACGCGCGGCGACTTTTTGGTAAGTTTAACAGTTCTGATTGCAGCGGTTTTAAAAGCTGATGGAAAAGTACTAAAGTCTGAATTAAGTTATGTTAAAAATTTTTTAAACTCAAATTTTGGACGAGAAGAAACACTGGAAGCACTGCAAATGCTAAAAGAAGTGCTTTCAAAAGAAATACCTTTGCCCGAAGTTTGTAATCAAATAGCTACTCATGTTAATTACTCATCAAGATTACAAATACTACACTTTTTATTTGGAGTAGCTAATTCAGATGGAGAATTAAATGAAAATGAACTTAGAATTATTGCTCAAATAGCCAATAGCATTCATATAAAAGACAGTGATTATATATCATTAAAATCAATGTTTGTAATTGATAATAATTGGGCTTACGATATACTAGAAGTTGGTAAAGATGCTAATGATGAAGATGTTAAGAAAGCTTATCGTAAAATGGCAATGAAATACCACCCTGATAAGGTTAGCTATCTTGGTGAAGACATAAAAAAAGCTGCTCATGAAAAGTTTCAAAAATTAAACGAAGCATACGAAAAAATAAAAAAAGAGCGCAATTTGAATTAATTTTTGTTTATTTGCAAAAAAAAATAGAAGATGGATTTGAAAGAAATAATATCAGTATCAGGACAGGGTGGATTGTTTAAATATATTTCCCAAGCAAGGAACGGTGTTATAGCCGAAAATATAGAAGATAAAAAAAGATGTGCGATATCCGCATCTGCGAAAGTTAGTGCTTTAGGTGAAATAGCTATTTACACTGATGATGAGGAAGTCTCATTACGGAAGGTTTTTAGATCGATTTATGAAAAAACAAATGGGGGAAATGCCCCTGACGGAAAATCTGATGCCTCGGTATTAAAAAAGTTTTTTGAATCTATTTTACCAACCTACGACCGAGACAGAGTGTATGCTTCTGATATCAAAAAAGTATTCAATTGGTATAATATTTTAATGAAAAATAACTTATCTGAACTCTTTTTAAAAGAGGAAGAAGAAGAACCCATTGAAGGCGAAGAAAAACCAATTGAAGTTAAAGAATAGAAATTATTGATCTTGAAAAATATAAAAGCATAAGTAATTATTGACTTATGCTTTTGTATTTTGCTATAGCGGTATTCAAAAACTCAATAAAGGAATCAACATCTTTTGTATATGCCATAGGTTCTTCTATTAAATCCTTTGCATTTTCATCCCATATAACATAGTAAGGCTGTGCATTTTTCTTATATCTTGATATCTGGTAATCAGCATTAATCTTTCCAATAGTCTTTTTAACCCTGCCATCAAAATTTGAAGTTATCCATTCCTTTTCAGGTAATTCAGTTTTATCATCAACATAAAGAGCCAATATAACAAATTCCTCCCTTAATAATTTCAAGACCCTAGGATCGGACCATACATTTTCTTCCATTTTGCGACAATTAACACAACCATGTCCTGTAAAGTCAACAAATACAGGTTTTTTTAATTGTTTTGAACATTCTAATGCTTGAGACAAATCAAAATACCCTTTTAAACCATGCGGTAAATGTAAAAAGGAAGCATATTTTGGTTTCTCACAGAAAATTCCTTCATCAGATCCTGACTGAGTATGTAACATCTGTGACTCTGCACTTTCTCTAACAATTGAATGAATATTAAAATCTTGGGTTTCCATAGGAGGTAAATACCCAGCAAGAGCTTTCAGCGGCGCTCCCCACATACCTGGCACCAGGTAAACTACAAAAGTAAAAGTAATAATAGCAAATACCAAGCGCGGAACACTAAGATACTTCACATCGCTATCGTGTGAAAACTTAATTTTTCCTAATAGATATAAACCCATTAAAGTGAAAATAACAATCCAAAATGCTACATAAACTTCTCTATCTAATATTCTCCAATGATAAGCAAGATCGGATGTACTTAGGAACTTTAAGGCCAGAGCCAATTCAACAAAACCAAGTACTACTTTTACTGAATTAAGCCAACCGCCAGACTTAGGCATGCTTTGTAACCATTTTGGAAATAGTGCAAAAAGAGTAAAAGGAATGGCAATACCTAAAGAAAATCCAAGCATCCCTATTGTAGGTTCACTATACATTACCAACAAATCACCAAAACTATAATTTACACCCGGCTCAACGCCCAGTGAAGTAAGTGATTGTACAATTATACTTCCAACAATAGGGCCAGTACAACTAAAAGAAACAAGCACCAACGTGAATGCCATAAAAAATGAACCTGCAAAACCACCCTTATCAGCTTTTTGATCAGAATAATTAACCAACCATGAAGGCAGCACAATCTCAAACATACCAAAAAATGAAGCTGCAAAAAACAAGAAAATTATTGTAAATAATACATTTGGCAACCAATGAGTAGCAAGTGTATTAGCAAAATCAGCCTCTATAACATTGGCTCCTAATACAGTTGTTATTATGGTAAGCAATAGAATGGGCAAAGTGTAAATTACAACAATGGAAATACCAAAAATCAATGCACTTGCTTTCGCTTTCACCTTACTCTCCTTACCCATAAAAAAACTAACGGTCATAGGAATAATAGGGAAAACACATGGCGTAAGCAATGTAATAAGTCCAGCACCAAAAGCAATAAAAAAGAATAACCAAAGGGAGTCTTTCTTTTCATTTACCGGATTAGTAGTTTCGGTTTTTAACAACTTATCTTCACTGGATTTTACAGAATCGGCGAATAACGGAACCGAAGATAGACTATCTCTTGAAACTACAACACTTGTATCTATTTTCGCTGTTGATGCGGTATCGTTTTTATTGCTTGTCACAGAGTTAATAATTTTAAAAGAAAAATCAACATCTGTAGGAGCCAAACAGGTTTCATCGTTACAAACCATAAAGTTTACATAACCTTTAATTTCTGTATTTGAAGAATTAAGCAATTTAACTCTTTGTTTAAACTTGGCTTTTCCGTCGAAGGTACCAACATTAATACCAAAGGCTTTATCAAAAACTACATGGGCTTTGATAACTTCAACAATATTCCCAATCAAAGAAAAGGATTTGCTTTCATCGAAGGTAAAAGTTGTAGGAACGGGTCCTGCTCCATCTATAATATTTGAGTAAAGATGCCAGGGATTTTCAATTTGCGCATTGAAAAATAAATCATATGTGTCATCGCTTATCTTTTTTTGCTCAAACGACCATTTAACCGGTTGGAGTACTTGCGCATTAATATAAATACCTAAAAACAGGCAAAAAATGGTAAAAGCGAAACGTTTAAACATAGCAATTCAATTAAAATACAGCAACAAATATAACGGAAAGCAAACAATAAAATTGTTAAATTGTTTTAAAAGTAATTGATATTAAGGCAAAAAATAAACCGATCTAATTGCAGCATATCACTAAAATCGTATCCCCTTAATATCCTGAAATAATTTCAAGGCATAAACATCGGTCATTCCGGAAATATAATCTAATACCCCTCTTACCTGAGATGATAAATCATTGCTATGGGGTTTATATTGTACAGGAATCAATGCCATTACCTTTCTGGCATAGTGCGAAGTGGGTTCTAGTAGTGCACCCAAAAATTCATTTAATAACCCCCCTAAAACATTATACCCCGCAAGTTCTATTTCAATTACTGAACGATGATTATAAATTTTTTCAAATGATATTTCTTTACATTTTTTCATTGCATCAGAAGCCTTACCTTTAAAGCAAGAAACCAAAGAATTAGAAAAATTTCCATTCATTATTTTCTGGTAATTTTCAATAAATACAAGGATTGCCAAATCTGTCAGATAATTGATTAACGATGCTCTTAGAAATGAAATTCGTTCATTAACATCTGTTACCTGCTGATATATTTGATCTTTTTTCTGTATGAATATTTCATCTTCAAAAAATGATAAATAAATATCTTCTGTTTCGGCTGTACTCAAAATATTCAAACGATGTGCGTCTTCCACATCCATTACTTGATAGGCTATATCATCGGCTGCTTCAACTAAGTAAACCAAGGGATGCCTTGCATAAATTAAAGGAGCATCACTTTTTTTTATCAATCCCAATTCATTGGCAATAGAAGAAAACACTTCCTTTTCAGAACAAAAAAGTCCGTATTTGCCTTTAGTGAATGAATCTGAACCATAAGGATATTTTACAATAGAGGCCAGAACAGCGTAGGTCATAGCCATTCCACCTTCGCGCCTGCCATTAAACTGATGACTTAATAATCGAAAAGCGTTTGCGTTACCTTCAAAATGAATCAAGTCAGTCCAGCTCATTTCATCAACCTTCCCTTGAAAAGCAGAACCTGCGCCATGAGTAAAATAGCGAGATATGGCGGCCTCTCCGGAATGACCAAAAGGTGGATTTCCCAAATCGTGAGCAAGACATGCAGTAGCGACTAGATAATCAATTCCTAAAAAATACTCCTTGTCAATTCCTAATTCTAATTTAGGAAGCTGCATAAATAATTTATTCGCCAAAGATCGGCCAATGGAAGCAACCTCCAAACTATGAGTCAATCGATTGTGAACAAAAACGCTACCGGGTAAAGGAAAAACCTGGGTTTTATTTTGTAAACGACGGAAAGCGGATGAGAAAATGATGCGGTCGTAGTCGCGTTGAAACTCCGACCTTGTTTCAGCTATTCCATCAGGAATTTTTTCAGAACCTAATCTCCTTGCTGAAAGCAACTTTTCCCATTGCATCATTATTTAATAATATTTACAGTTCCTTTAGTTGTTCTTTCTTTGCCATCATAACCCAATACCCGCACAACATAAACATAAGTATCTATAGCTTGTTTTTTACCATTAAATGTTCCATCCCAGCCATCATATAGATTGGAAGCGGTATACACTTTATTTCCCCAACGGTTAAAAATACTAAACTCTATTAATTCTTTAATGCCCCACCCTTTTATGAATAGATAATCATTTACGCCATCTCCATTGGGTGTAAAAGCAGCAGGAACATGAACGCTATATTCTTTTATTATGTTTACTGTATAGGTGTTGCTCCAAGTAAAACAATTGTCCTTAATAGTAACAGTGTACATAATTGAATCTTCGGGTATAGCTGTAACAACAGGACAATTATAGCAATTAAGGAATTTTTCAGGGGACCAAGAATAAATAGAAGGATTATTGGAATAAGCATTAAATGTTAAAGATTCACCAATCACAATTTCTGCAACCAAAGGATTTAATTGCCTTGGGTATTGTTGTACAAAAATCGAAGCATCTTTTGTATTAGAACAATTAAAATCATCTGTAACTTTTAAAGAGTATACAACAGAACTGTCGGGTTTAGATAGAGGTGCTGAAATACTGGCATCATCAAGCCAGCGGTTAGGTGTCCATTGATAAGCAACTATCTTATGTCCAGAACTTGAAGAAAACTGCACTGTTTGATCCCTACAAATTGAATCCTCGAATGTTAATTGTAAATCGGGTAATGCTTTTATTTCAATCATCTTGTTCGTAGTATCTTTACAACCAATAGAATTGGAAATTAACTGAGTTATTTTATAGATACCCGATGAAGCAAATAGTTTTGGATCAGGTTGGAAAATATTTTGCAATTCTCCGTCTCCAAATAGATAACTAATATTGTCGGCGCCTTTAGCTTCATTTGTGATTTCAAGAGGTTCATTTATGCACAACAAAGTATCGGCAATAGAAAAACCAGAAATTACTTCATAAATATTAAGCGTTTCTCCTTTAACCGAAGGAGGATTGCATCCTTTATCATCTTCGATATACAAAGTGGGATTAATTGCACCAAAAATATTGTAATAATGAACAGGGCTAGTATCTTTAGAAGAAGTGCCATCACCAAAAAACCATTCAAATTTTGCCACATATTCTGATTCTGTAATGCTGAAATTTACGGGCTCTGCTTTACAAACATTTAAAGGTTCAATTTTAAATTTAGCTTGCGGACCTCTCACCAGCATTAATAGTTCAGAAGTATCTTTACAGCCGAAAGTTGACTGAGTAACTAAAGATGCAGTAAAAGAACCAGGGCGGGTGTATGTATAACTTGCTTTATCAAAATAAGAAAAAGTACTGTTACCATCACCAAAGAACCAACGACCTGATGCAATAGAATCAATAGCGCCAACATTCGTAAATATAATAGTTGCGGGATAACAATCCAACACCGTATCACTAACAGAAAATTTAGAATTGGTGCTTTGAATCCTTATAAAATTATTCTTTGTTATAGAATCTCTACACAAATCTTGAGTAACAACAAGTGATACGGGATAATTTCCACGTTGAGAATAAACATGTTGCATCGAAGAAGTTGAAGATATACCATCTCCAAAATACCACTTAAAAGAACTTACACTTGGATCATACAATGTAAAGTCTACTATTTCTCCCGCACAAAAATTCTGCTTAACTGAAGTAAAATCAGCAATGGGCTTAAGAATTTTGAATTGACTATTAATACTATTCGAACAAGCATAAGTATCAAAAACCGTTAAGGTTGGGAAGTAACTGACAGGGAAATTGCTATTGTAAGTATGCTTCACAATTTTATTGGTTGAATCCAAGTTTCCATCTTTAAAATCCCAAACAAATCGAACTATCGTTGTATCTGTGCTGGTATTACTAAACTGAACCTCCGTTGCGGGGGCACAGCCCGAAAGCTTATCTGTATTAAAAAGAACCTCTGGCTGATGCACCTGAATATTTTTTACCAATGAATCACTACAACCATTTAAACCAAATACCTCAAGTTTAATTTTATAGCTGCCTTTCTCCATAAAAGCAATGGTTAAACTATCATTAAATGACAATCTCGGATTTTGCTTATTATCAAAAGTCCATAAATAACCAGCTTTTAAACATTCATCTGAAACATCCTTACTTGCCGATGCATCGAGAATTACGGGTAAGCCTTTACAAACATTTTCTTTTACTGAAAAATTTGCTTTTACTTCTTTGATATGAACAATGCCTAATTTCTCTTTTGGGCAGGATGTAGTATCGTTACTAACGGAAACTTTAACGGTATAGGTACCTGGGGTAGCGTATTGATGAACTGCGGTATCTTTGGTTACTGAAGTTGTTCCATCTCCGTAATCCCAAAGATAATTAGATACCAATGTATCTCTTTTCTGAAATTTAACTCTGAAAGGATTGCCGCAATCAACAATAGGCTTAAAATCAATATAAGGACCTCTAACATAAATGAGGTCTTCCTTGGTAATATAACTAAAGCATCCATTATAATTCAAACGCATAGTAACATCAAAAAGGCCAGCAAAATTAGGATTCACAGCATATGTAAAAACATTTGTACCATCACAAGAACCTTCTAATCCAAGATTATCATTCTGGAACTGTATAGATTGAATTTTTCCCTGATCACTTCCAATATAAGAAAATGTTATGGAATCGCCTGTACAAACATTAGCCTTAGATGCGGTAAAATCTCCATTAAGTTTATCGCCAACTTTTATTTGCATACTCAACGAAGTATCTACACAACCCAATTTACTATATGCTAAAAGACGTGCGTTATAAATTCCCGGATTTACATATTCATGAATTAATTCGGCACTTACAGCCTTAGCTGAATCAGTTGCTCCATCACCAAAAATCCATTTAAATTTTTCAAATTTACCGTAATTGGTAAAATTTTCAAAATTTACCTTCAGCGGAGCACAACCAAATGACTTATCAGTACCAAAATCTGCAATAATAGGATTGTACATAACTGGCATGGTAAGCATGGCTTCACAAAAGTTTTTATTTGTGGCAACCAATGAAATTATATAATTCTTAACTGATTTTTCTGTATTGGTTGAAAAACTATCTGGCTTTTCATCACTCTTAATTATAAACTCAGGATTGGCAGCTGTTGAAATCTCAAACGGAAGCATGTCTCCCTCCCTAGTTAAGGCCCAAGCGTATAAAGTAGCTCCTTTCGCACTTATATTTTCAGGTTTAATATTTATAGGATACGAGCAAAACTCTAATTGAGGTATGTCGAAGGATACTGAAAATTTCTGTATGTAAAAGCTTTTGGTAAGCGTATCAGGACAGCTTGTTCCCACACCGGCAATCAAAGTAACTGTATATGTTCCTTGTATATCATATTTCAATTTCAGACCATTGATATTATCTGTAAAAAAAGTCCCTACGCCCGACAGAATCCACTTGTTTAAACTAGATCCTTTAGACTTGCTTTTAAACTCAATCAAACCTGCGCATACAGTATCTGCAGTATTATAAGGTCGTCCATTTATAGTAAAATCAGCAGTAGCACTATTAATAACAACATGGTTATTGGTAATTTTTTCGCCATAACAACCCCATTCATTTCTACCTATTAATTTGGTTTGGTATGATCCAGTATCGGTGTATGTATAATTATTAAAATTGCCTTTCACACTATCACCGGTTCCATAATAAAAAGTATAATCTAAAGGAAGTGCACTAACCGTTTGATTGGTAAACTTAACTGTAAGGGGCGGCTTACAAGCATAATTAACATCGGCAGTATAAAACATAAGTGCTTGCTTATATACTTCCATGTATGCTTCTTTAACAATATACGAAGAGCAATTATTGGTATCGGTAATATTCAGAAACACGTCAAACTTGCCATCGGCAGTATAATTCTTTTCTGGATTTTGTAAAGAAGATGAGGTGTTGTCTTTAAAATCCCAAAACCACTTTTTAATGGGCGCATCGCCAGGAATAGACAAGTCCTTAAATTTAGCATTTAAGGGTATACAAGCTTTATTATTTGCCGAAAAATCTGCGACAGGTAACTTAAAAACTCTAATAACAGACTGAAAAGTATCACGTTGGTTTCCTAAAACAGCAATCAAACTGAGGGTGTACTCACCCGATTCGGTGTATAAATCGGTAACAGTATCTTTATCATTGGGTATAAAGTTTCCTGTTTTCCCAAAATCCCAAAAGTACTTGGTGGAATCGGGAGCTACCGACTGATTAATAGCCTGCACTAAAAACGGGGCACATCCCGATGATGAAATCAATTTAAACTTAGCCTCTGGCTGAGCATGCAGTAGCGTTGCCATCAGCAGAAAAAGGCTGATAATGATATTTGCTTTATTCACATTGATCAATTTATTATGCAAGTATATTACAAAAAAATTAAAAAATAGTTTTTATTTTACAGTTTGAATGAATTACATTTGGAAGGTTTAAAAAAATAAATGGGGTTAAGGAAAAAAATAACAATTTTTATAGCGTTGACTTGTTTGCAAGCAGGGATTCTCGCTCAGGATATACATTATTCGCAGTTTTTCAATACCCCCATGTTAGTAAATCCAGCTTTAACTGGTCACTTTGGGGGCGACTGGCGCATAGCCAATAATTATCGCACCCAATGGCGTAGCATCAGCATACCTTATAATACCATTGATTTAGCATACGACCGACAACTTTTTTTATTCAACCAAAATTTTTCCGTGGGTGGATTATTGGTAAATGACCAGTCAGGCACATTAGGATTGAATATCAACAAGTTACTGATTTCAGCATCCTACCACACCTATTATAACAACCATAATATACATATTGGAATTCAACCTGGCTATGTATACAGGCTTATTGATAACGGAGGATTAAGCTTGCCCATGCAATGGGACAATAGTACGGGTACTTTCAATAATAATTTAGATGCAGGGGAAAGCATTGGAGAAAGGGCTTCGTATTTTACTTTAAATGCTGGTATACACTGGAATAAAAAACACGGCCGCTATATGTATTCTGCAGGATATGCCATAAACAACCTCAATAGACCTAAAGACAGTTTCTTAAATGGAGATAATACCGATAAAATACCCTTGAAGCAAATTTTAAACGCAGGTATTAGTTTTGAAACCGGAAATCTTGAATTTGCACCCAGCCTGATTATGATCAGAGCCAGAGCAGCATCAGAACAATTATACGGCTCATTGCTGCATTATAAGTTAAAAGAAAACAAATCTAAAATAAAAGGAGTAACAGGCGGTGCTTACTTTAGACACAGCATTCTCAACCAATTTGATGCCGCAATTATTTATACAGGAATAAGTGTTTACAAGATACATGCTGGTATTAGCTATGATGTTAATGTCTCAGCATTAAAAAATGTTAGTAATTTTAAAGGAGCTTTTGAATTTTCTATAGTATATACAGAATTGAGTACCATATTTAACAAATTTACAATCCCCTGTGACCGGTTTTAACACATATCGCACCATCGCTCTTCTATTAATGGCCATAACTTCCCATTTCATAATGGCACAGTTACCCATTGATACAAAAAAATTTTCGACACAACAGATAAAGAAATTTGGCGAAAGCTCGGTTCGTATTGGGGATATTTATTCAGCCATTGATTTTTATGTTTATTACACCAATAAAAAAGAAAAAGATTTTGAAGCATTATATAATCTAGGGCATTTATATCGGCAGGCCAGAGATTACAAGAATGCTTTAAGTTGTTATAAAAAGGTAGTTGAGAATGAAAATCAAAAATTTCCTGAAGCGGCATATTATTATGCATTAATGCTTATGCAAACAGGGAAATATGATATGGCAGCCATAGCATTTGAAAATTTTAGAAAATCATATAAAAATACCGAAGACAAATACTTTAAAAAAATGGCGGTATTGAATTATGAAGCATGCAAGAATGTAAAATGGTTGATGGAGCCTGAAGCAGATATTACTCTGACACCTATGGGCTCAAAGGTAAATCATGCTCATATTGATTTTTCACCTATTCCTTTTGATGAAAACACTATTGTGTACGGTGCATTAGAAACCGATAGTATTGAATATTTCACACAAGACGATACCCTGTTAAAAACGCCACGCAGGAAATTATTACAAGCAAAAAAGAAACAAAACATTTGGGAAAAACAAGGTGAGTTTGCCGGACCTTTCAACTCTGGTGATGCCCACAGCGGACACATAAGTTTTAGCAACGACAGAAAAAGAGCATATTACACTCAGTGTGCTAAAAATTGGCAAGGCAAAATGATTTGCAATTTGTACATGAGTAAGTTTGAAAATGGAAAATGGCAAGTGGCTACCCTCCTACCCTATAATGTTAATAATGCCAATTATACATCTACTATGCCTGCTGTTGGAAGCGATCCAAAAGAAGAAGGCGACATAATTTACTTTGTTTCAGATAGAGAAGGTACGAGAGGCAATATGGACATTTGGTATACAAAATATAATATCAGAAAAAACCGTTTTGATAATGCAAAAAATGCAGGCTCAAAACTCAACACAATAGCTGATGAATTATACCCTTGGTATGATTTTGAAAACCGCAGTCTTTATTTCAGTTCAGACGGTTATCAAGGATTTGGGGGCTTCGATATGTATCAAACTACTGGCGAATTGAAAAATTGGTCGCCCCCAAAAAATTTAGGCGTTCCCTTTAATACCCATTTCGATGATGTTGCATTCTCCATTGGAACAAAGAAAAGCGACGGATATATAGCTTCGAATAGGGATGGTTCGCTCAGTTTAAAAAATGAACATTGTTGCGATGATATTTTTTATTTTCAGTATAATGAGTTTATATATGTTGGTGTGCGGGGACAAGTAATTGACAAGGCAGAAAACACAATCCTATCCTATTTAAATCGCAAATTTAATTTAGGATTGGAATTAAAAACCGCAGCAACCCCTTTGGCAGGAGTTGGAGTCGATTTGTATTACATTGACATGCCATCACAAACTGAATATAAAATTAAAAATGAAGCAACCCAATCTGACGGCAGTTTCTTTTTCGATTTGGAAGTGAATAAAAACTATATGCTAAAAGTAAATGCTTATGACACTACTCATGTAATCAAATTTAATACCCAACAAGTTACTTTCTCAGACACTTTAGATTTACCTCCTCTAGGTGTAAATTATATTCCAGAACGCCCTTTGGCATTTAGTGTATATTTTGGATTTGGTGAGTATGAACTGAACCAACAGTCTATGCAGGTTTTAGATACTACATTGGTTGAAGTATTAAACACAATACCCGATATTGTAGTAGAAATCAGCACCCATACAGACAGTATAGGAAATGATAGTTCAAACATGGTGTTGTCTCAAAAAAGAGCAGAAAGTATTGTAAATTATATGATCCAACAAGGCATCAAACAAGATCGACTGATAGCAGTTGGATATGGAGCAACAATGCCAATAGCACCTAACAGTAATCCCGATGGCTCCGACAATGAAATAGGTAGAGAAATGAACCGTAGGGCAGAAATTAAAATTTTAGGTACTTTAAAGCAAATTAATGCCATCAATAAAAAAGAAAGCGATGAAGAAGATATTGAATAGAATTCTATTTTTTCTGTTGATACTATCGAGCAATTTGTTATTGCTTCATTCGCAGGAAGCAGATACAGTGTATTTTTCTTATTATCCTTCCAATGATTTGATGACTTTTGATAAAACCAATCCGGTAAAAAAAACAGAAGTTAAAGTAAGTAAAACATTTCAAATTACCATACACTTGCCAACTTCTAACAGTGTTCCGCAAAGCTTTTATGATGCGCTAAGCAATGCCAATAGTATTTTTGGTAACATTGGATTTAATTTCAAGGTATGTGACATAAAAAACATCATCAATCCTGAATTCAAAAAAATAGATAGTTATGAGGAAGCGGAAAAACTCAGGGTTCAGAATTATGATCCAGGTAGAATCAACATCTATTTATTAGATTCATTGGCGTTCAGCAAAAATCCGGATTTAAGCAATATGACTTGGGACGGCGGGATACCTTCAATTGAAAATCTAATAAGTTTATGGAATTTAAAGAAGTTTGTAGCGCTTGCCTATAGCCCCAAAAGTGATATTGAGCATGATGCCATCATGATGGACACCAATTTTTCAGGAAATTTATTAATTGAATTGTTGGGGATATTTTTCGGATTATATCGTACTGATAGCGATTTTAATGGCAAAGAACTAGTAGATGGAAGTAATTGTAATACTTCCGGAGATTTGATATGCGATACACCAGCAGCAGCTGATCTATTTGGAAAAATTGATATAAACTGCAACTATACTGGGAATGCAAAAGATTCAAAAGGTGCTTTCTATGTACCTCATACCAATAATTACATGTCGGGTGCTAATAAGAAATGTCGTTGCCATTTTACTGAAGGACAATATAACAGAATGCTTGTAATTAATAGAATATTCAAGCAACATTTAAAATAATCGAACCATTTCTGCCTCAAATTGTTTTCTTATAAATCAAGATCTAGATGAAAAAATTATTTATTTTGCTCATCCTTATTTCTTGTGCACCATCAAAAGATAAAAGCACTATGGAAACAAAAAAAGACGAATCGTTTTGGAAGGAAAAACTAAGTCCGGCTCAATATCATGTTTTGCGCGAAAAAGGAACTGAACGTCCCTTTACTGGCTTGTTTTTTAATCATTTTGAAAAAGGTGATTATGCCTGCGCTGGTTGTGGACAAAAGCTTTTTACATCAACGGCAAAGTTTGAATCCAGCTGCGGATGGCCAAGTTTTTATGAAAAATCAATACCAAATGCTATTGAAGAACGAATGGATAGAAGTTATGGAATGAACAGGACAGAAGTAATTTGCAGCAAATGTGAAGGCCATTTAGGGCATGTATTCAACGATGGTCCAAAACCCAACGGACTGCGTTACTGCATTAATTCAGCCGCTCTAATATTTTTCCCTGATACTATAAATAAATAAATCAGGGATGATTATAAATATAATCTTTCGCATGAGAAATGGCATCTTCAAAACGTTGAAAAATATTAGATTTTCCTACTAAAAAAATAATTCTTCCTTTCCTTAAATCCTTAAAAATACCATCGCCAACACCGGAAAGGTAAACCTTTGTTCCTCCAGTTTGAATTATTTTTATGGCTTCTCGCAAATTTTGTACCCCGGTTGAATCTATAAAAGGAACATGTCTCATTCGAATTATAAGAACTTTATACCTTAATCCGTTTGATTTCATAAGCTCACCATACTTTTTAGCTGAACCAAAAAAGAAAGGACCATTGATTTCGAAGATACCAATATGATGAGGAACATCGGTATAATTTTCTACTAGATCAAGATCTACTTCTTCAATTTTATAATGGCCAGCATCAGCCATTCTCTTCATGAACAACAATGAGGCCAATACGATACCAATTTCAATGGCCACAGTTAGATCAACAAGTACAGTTAAGAAAAATGTTACCAGTAAAACGATAACATCAAAAAATGAACCTCTGAGAATGGACCGAAACGTTTTCCATTCGCTCATATTATATGCTACAACAATCAAAATACCGGCAAGGCATGCCATAGGAATCATGCGGGCATATGCACCAAAAAATAGCATAATAAGAAGAAGCGTAATTGAATGTACCAATCCAGCTATAGGAGTTCTTCCCCCATTTTTAATATTTGTTGCCGTACGTGCAATGGCTCCCGTTGCGGGAATACCTCCAAAAAATGGAGTAACAATATTTGCAATACCCTGTGCTATTAGTTCAGTATTTGAATTATGGGTACTACCAATCATACCATCAGCAACTACAGCTGAAAGCAGCGATTCAATGCCTCCTAGCAACGCTATGGTCAAAGCTGGTGCCAAATAAAATGTCAAATTTTCTATATTGATATTGGGCAATGAAAAATCAATATTTGAAGGTAAGGTACCAAATACACTGCCAATTGTAGCTACATCGGTTTTTAAAAAATATACTGCTAATGATACAAATATAATAGCGAAAAACGAGCCTGGAATTTTACTGGTTAATCGTTTTGAATATACCGTTATAAGTATTGTTGAAGCACATACAATTATAGAGGAAATGCTAGCTAAATTTAGATTTTTAAAATAATAAACCCACTTTGAAATAAAAGCAGAAGGCACATTGCTAGTAAGCCCAAGAGCATCTTTTATCTGAATAGAAAAAATAACTAAGGCAATTCCACTAGTAAATCCAACTATCAGTGGCAGTGGTATAAACTTTAAGAGGGTACCTAATCTTAATAAGCCAAAACAAACCAAAATAAAACCTGCAAGCACGGTTGAGATTAGTAAACCGTCTAAGCCGTATTTTTCAATTATTGAATAAACAATTACCACAAAAGCGCCAGTAGGACCACCTATTTGAACACGGCTTCCTCCCAAAAACGAAATTAAAAATCCTGCAATTACAGCAGTAATTATGCCCTTTTCGGGAGATACACCTGAAGCTACAGCAAATGCAATCGCAAGAGGCAATGCTACTATCCCTACAACAATTCCTGATAGTACTTCGGCACTTAATTGTGAACGTTGAATGGCTTTTCTTTCAATCAGACTGAAAAGCTTGGGTTTAAAAATTTCCATAATTACCTTAACATCCTTATTTCAAGCCGCAAAGGTAATCATAGAAAAAGTGTAATCATTAGATAAAAATATGTTATTTAACAGATTATTGTGTAAAATTAAACTTAGAACTTAACTTCAACCATTAATTGTCCAACTCCATCAAATATAAGATAGGTATAGGTATCCTTAATCACTTTTCTAAACTTTATTTCTTTTAGAAGTGAATCGAAAATTAATACATTGGATGGTAAATCTCTAAAGCATAGCATATTATCAGCATAGCATGTAATTTCATAAGTAACTTTATTATCAGATGAAGTAACTGACTGTAATTGAACGGTAGAGTATATCAATTCTACATTTTTATTAAGCTCACTCCCCATCTCCACAATTACAGTATTCTTATCATTTGAAAGCATATTTTCTGGCAATTGATATGAATAAAGCAATTCTTTACCATTAATTGATATTTTATTAATAGTTCCCGAACCTTTGTATTCAAAATCAATCAATGCATTTTTATACTGATATTTTTTAATGGCTGCTATAGATTTAGGATTTCTCACTGACAATCCGAATGGTGTTCTACGCACCGCAATATTAGTCATTGCCCCCAGCCAAGCACCGATTGAAAAACCTTGAGGTCTGATATCATGATAAGGATCCCCATCGGTTTTATCTAGCATTTCTACAATGGTATAGGGCATTGGCAAATACTTTCCGGGACGGTAACACTGCTTTGCAGCATATTCAACAGCTTGAAGTATTGAATCTTCTGAAAAATTATCTATATCCAAACCATTGATAACAGCAAAATAACCCGCAAGAAACTGATCCTTTGTATTCACCATCATGTCAGAATATAATTTGGCGCGGTATGCGGGTAGATTTTCATAATCAGGAAAGAAGTATGGCAATGAGAGTCCCCAAAGATAATCGGTAATGTCCATTCCGTATGCAGGTGCTTGAATTTCCTTATTGTTTGCACCAATTAAAGTGCCATAAGAAGGTAAATCATTCTCTCGGTACATTTCTCTAATACCTGGTTTTAAATCATTAGCTTTATGAGCATAAAATTGTATTCTTTCAGAATTGGTTTGCATTGAAGCAAGCATCATATATGAGCTGTATGCAATAAGATTCATATAAAGATCATAAGACCGGTAAATATCTTCATTCTGATATTTAGCAGGCCATTTTGTAGAAGGATTGCCCACAGCGTGATCCCAGCCGAAACCTTTACTATCTTTCAGAGGGGACTCGCAATAATGATATCGCCCAAAAAGCTTTTTATTTGAATCATAGCAATATCTTTCAAGCCAATCAACAGATTCTTCCATAACCTTTAAATAATCACCTGACACAAATTTGCGATCGCCCGTTTGCGTCCAATGTGTAAAAGCCGACCAGATAGCATAAAAAGGGCCATCTTCCTCCCATTTGGTGATTTTTCCATTTACCAATTGTCCAAAAAATCTTCCTTTTGGTTCTTCATCGGTAACAGTAGGATTAAGCAATTGGTATTCTGTCCAAGTACTCAAAGGCTCTAACCAGCCAGAATTAGCAAGATAGGAAGAAAGCAT
>JAIFLP010000013.1 GCA_020049015.1 Bacteroidota bacterium
CATGTAGGGCATGCGTATACACCAACATTTTTTTCTATGAGTTGTTTTATGTATGTTTGAAATGAATCAAAATCACCATATTGTAAGTCCTTAGCACTTTTAACCAATAGCTCTACCGCGTGAATATCCATATACACAATTACATCTTTATCCATTGCCATCATATTTGCCATTTTTAATGGCATTAAAACCCTATGCGGATCATTGTAACTTTCCGTTATATGAATAAATACTCCATCTTTAACAGGTTCTGTAGCAGCAATAGTTTGTTTTTCTGGTTCCGAATTGTCGTTGTTTTGTTGAACAGAATTACAGGAAATAATCATAATTCCAGAAATAAGTAAAAGTCCTAAATTTTTCATATTTTATTTTTTTAATAAATTTATATTGTTGAATAGATTTTAATACAATTTAAAGATTTTACTCACTCGTATTTTAATAAATAAGCATGGTCTTTTTTTATTCATCTAAAGAATAGACCTTAGCAAATGTAGCAAAAAAACTGTTAGCTAGCTTATTTCTTTTAGTTTATTTATTCTAATAAAGTTATCCGATAAAAAAAGTGAGAAATGTTGAAAACCATTGTAATTAGTGCAACCACTCAAAGGTTGTTAATAAGAGACCATGATTTTAATTTTCTACAATTTTGCAAATTTCCGATTAGTTTCTTATCCTCAAAGAGGATACATAATTGTAGATTAGATAAATGAGATTCGTAAACTCTAGCTCGGAGAGGTTGCACATGTTGCACCCTGACAACATCGAATCCTAATTGTAAGCATTAAGTAAAATCGTTATTGTGTATAATTGTATGCATTAGATATTATTTATTTACTATCATTACGGACAGAAATTCATATGAAATGTTAATTTATTGATTATCAGACAGTAAAATTAAAATTATATTTTAAATTAAATAAGGAGGTATGAAAAAGCTAATACAACAATTTTAGTTACTTGTTGCAACTTTTGTTGAACATTTGTTAAAAAGCATTTAATTAGAAAGATAAGTGCGCAAACTAATAAAATTATCAATCAATATTTTTAAAAATAAATATGAAAAAGAATAATATGTTATGGATTTCCTCATTAATTAAAATGAGTATATTATTAATTATTTCAACAAGTTGCGCAAAAGAAGAAGTTAAAACAGTTGAAATACAATTACCTGTTATAACAACTACAGTTACTAGTAGTGTTTCAGAAACAACAGTAATTAGTGGTGGAGACATAAGTAGTGATGGAGGTTCAGATGTTATTGAACGAGGTGTTTGCTATAGTGTTACCGCTATACCAACTATTGCTAATAGTAAAACAATAGATGGATCAGGAATAGGTTTATATATTAGTTCTATCGAAGGTTTAACTGCCAAAACTACTTATTATTTAAGGGCTTATGCAACCAATTCGAAAGGAACAGCATACGGATCAGAAGTTTCATTTATAACACTAGCTTCAACAGGAGGTGATATCATTTACGGCACTATGACTGACCCAGATGGTAATACTTATAAAACAGTAACAATTGGTACCCAAATTTGGATGGCTGAGAATTTAAAAACCACAAAATACAGCGATGGTAGTCCAATACCATTAGTAACAGATGGTTCCACTTGGAAAGCTTTGACTACCGGAGGATATTGTTGGTATAATAATGATGATATAAGCTATAAATCTACTTATGGAGCTATGTATAACGGCGACGCAGTAAAAACTGGAAAACTTGCTCCAGCAGGCTGGCATGTACCTACCGATGCAGAATGGATTGTACTAATTAATTATTTAGGTGGTGGTGCGGTGGCAGCAAGTAAACTCAAAGAAGTTGGTAATTCACACTGGGTAAGTCTTAATACCGATGCAACTAATGAAAGTGGATTCACTGCGCTTCCAGGAGGAAATAGATACAATAACAGTACGGCTATGTTTAGTACAATTGGTGTGGGAGGTACTTGGTGGGGTAATCCGGGCGCAGCAAGCATGAATTGCAATTCCACTGTTGTAAGTTTAGCTGGTAGTAGCGGAAATTTTGGTTTTTCAGTTCGATGTGTAAAAGATTAGGTTTTTATAATGCTAATTGTAGCTTAAATTTAATTATTTAAGTTACAATTAATTTAAAAAACTAACGATGACTTATTATACATCTTGGTGGTAACCTTATTAACAATGGAATACATTTCAACATTTTGCCTTTTTTCAAGTTTTTAACCTACATTTGTATTATTTAGTGAATTATATGGCAAAATCCCTTTATTTAATTGATGCATACGGCTTAATCTATCGTTCGTATTATGCTTTTATGCGCAATCCCATGTATAACCAACAGGGATTTAATACCTCTACGGTGTTTGGTTTCTCATTAACTATTGAGGAATTAATACGCAAGCGCAATCCCAATTATATTGCCATAGTATTTGATCCTCCCGGAGGAACATTTAGAAATGATATATATCCTTTGTATAAAGCCAATAGGGATGAAACCCCGGAGGAAATCAAGAAATCAATACCGCTGATCAAAAGATTTGTTGAGGCGCTCAATATTCCTAGTATTGAAGTACTTGGATATGAAGCGGATGATGTGATAGGAACCCTGGCTCATAAGGCTGCTGCTGAGGATTTTGAGGTGTATATGATGACTTCAGATAAAGATTATGCTCAGCTGGTGAATGAAAAGATTTTTATGTATAAGCCTAAAAAATCGGGTACCGAAGCTGAAGTATTGGGAATTGAAGAAGTGAAAGTAAATTATGGGGTGCAAAATCCGCTGCAATTTATCGATATTTTGGCTTTAATGGGCGATGCATCTGATAATATACCGGGTGCTCCGGGAATTGGCGAAAAAACGGCTCAAAAACTCATTTTAGAGTATGGATCGCTCGATGCAATTTATGAAAAAGTAGACAAGCTATCGGAAAAAATCCGCAATTCATTGGTGAATAATCGCGAGCAGGTTTTGCTTTCTAAAAAATTGGCTACAATATGTATTGATGTACCCGTTGATTTTGAAGCGGAAAAATTTTTGAAGCGCGAGTATAATGCTCAAGCCTTGCGGGAATTGTTTATGGAACTGAATTTTAAAAATATACTTTCCCGATTTATTCCAGGTGAAGCAGCCGCAAAGCCTGTTAATAAGCCGGTTCAGCAAAGCTTGTTTGATATGCCTGTGGCTCAAGTTGAGCAAGAACCTGAAATGATTTATAAAACAATCAATGATGTAAATACGGTTTATGCTATAGTTGATGATGAACCGAAATTGGAAGCGTTGGTTCATGAATTAGAAAAAAAGACCTCATTTTGTTTTGATACGGAAACTACAGGTTTGGATGTACACAGCGATGACTTAATTGGAATTTCTATTTCATTTAAATCTGGTACCGGCTTTTATATTGTTGTTAAACCGGAAATGAACGAGGCCATCAAGCAATTAGAGCCACTCAGAAAGGTTTTTGCTGATGAAAAGATTGAAAAAATTGGTCACAACATCAAATTTGATATGCTGATGTTGTATAGGTACCAGGTTGAGGTAAAAGGAAAATTGTTTGATACCATGCTGGCGCACTACCTTTTACATCCCGAGAAAAGCCATAAAATGGATGATTTGGCCCTGCAATTTTTACAATATAAACCCATAGCTATAACTGAATTGATTGGTGAAAAGGGTAAAATGCAACGCAATATGAAACAGGTTTCTTTAGAAAACTTGTCGCAATATGCCATTGAAGATGCCGATATCACATTTCAATTATCGGAAATTTTAAAACCAGAATTGGAAAGAATGGGTTTGGCCCAATTGTATTATGATATGGAAGCGCCCATGATTCCTGTTTTGGCGTCGATTGAAAGAGCTGGTTTTACATTGAATAAGAATATATTGATGCAGTATGCTGGTGAACTTAGAGAAAAAATTATTGGATTGGAGCAGGAGATTTTTAAGATAGCAGGATATGAGTTCAATATTGCATCGCCCAAGCAAATGGGGGAACTTTTGTTTGATAAGTTAAAAATCATTGATAATGCCAAAAAAACCAAAACACAACAATATAGTACCAACGAAGAAACTTTATTGTTGTTAAGAGACAAGCATTCCATTATTGATATTATTTTAAATTATAGAGGATTAAAGAAGTTACTTAGCACTTATGTTGAATCATTACCAGAATTGATTCATCCCCTTACGGGAAAGATTCATACTTCTTTTAATCAAATGGTTACTACAACGGGGAGGTTAAGTTCGAGCAATCCGAATTTGCAAAATATTCCGATTCGAGATGAAGAAGGACTTCAAATACGGCGTGCATTTACTTCTTCTAATGAAAATTATGTGTTATTGTCGGCCGACTATTCTCAGATAGAATTGAGGGTTATGGCACATGCTAGTAAAGATGATAATATGCTGGAAGCATTTAGGTTAAATAAGGATATTCATACCGCTACTGCAGCTAAGATATTTAATGTGCCTGAAGTTGAAGTAAATAAAGATATGAGGCGCAAAGCGAAAACGGCGAATTTCGGAATTATTTACGGCATTTCAGCCTATGGTTTAACCCAGCGTTTACAAATTTCCCGTGCTGAGGCAAATGAGTTGATTGAAGGTTATTTTCGAACTTTTCCTAAGGTGAAGGAATATATGGAAAATTCTATCAATCAGGCAAAAAAGACAGGTTATGTAGAAACATTGTTTAAGCGAAGAAGGTATTTACCCGATATTTTTTCTGCCAATGCCACTGTAAGAGGAATGGCTGAAAGAAATGCTATTAATACGCCTATTCAAGGTACTGCAGCTGATATTATTAAGTTGGCTATGATTAAGATATTTGCACGCATGCAAAATGAAAAACTACAATCGCAAATGATATTGCAGGTGCACGATGAATTGGTTTTTGATGTGAAGCGAAACGAAATTGAAATAGTGAAACAATTGGTGAAAGAAGAAATGGAGCGTGCAGTATTATTGGATGTGCCTTTGCTGGTTGAAATGGGTACCGGAAATAATTGGGTGGAGGCGCATTGATAGGATATTTTGTAAATTGGTATATTCTTTGTATTTTTGAGGTATCAAAGCACAAAAAAACATGGTAATTTCCAGAGAACGTTGGTTGGCTATTTTAGGCACACTCATTGCACATTTGCTGTTGGGAATTGCCTTTGTATTTGTAAAAATGCAGGATGTACCTGCTGTTGAGCGCCAAATCATTATTGACGTTGTTCATGATAAAGAAGAAATTGAGCAAGAAGAACTTAAAAAGAAGGAGTTGTTGCAAGATTTATCTGAAAAAGAACAAATTGCTTTGAATGAGATGGTTAAGGAAATGATGACAGCTGAAAAGCGAAGCAATGTTGCGGTAAATGTTTCTGAAAAATTTAAAACCACTATTAGCACCGACGAATATTTAAAGCAATTACAATCCGAAATAAGTGCTAATAATCCGCAATCATCTTCTGGTCTCTCAGGAGGAAATATAATTACCGATGAATCTTCTTCAGATAAAAGCGATAAGAATGATCGGCCTTCAGTAAATAACAATCAGAGTAATTCATCAAAAGAGAAAGTTTCTTTTAAGGGAAAAACCAATATATTTTTCGATTTAGAAGGCAGGCGAGAAATTCGTCTGGTTGTTCCAGTTTACCGATGTGAAGGTGCAGGTAAAGTAGTGGTTGAAATAACAGTGAATCAGAAAGGTGAAGTGAGCACTGCTTCAGTTGACCGCACCCAAAGTGATATGGATGAATGTTTGCAACAGGCTGCGCAAACTGCAGCTATTCGATCGCGATTTAATGCTGATTATAATGCAGCTGCCCGTCAAAAGGGTACTATAACTTATATGTTTGTAGCTCAGTATTAATATGGCAATAAAAAATGCTTCTACACTCCAATCACGTTTTTTAAATTCAATAGGTGATCTGTTGCCACCCCATGTTAACTTAGTCAACGCACTTACTGATTTGCTCGATATTAGTTCCGACAGCGCATACCGGCGCATAAGGGGTGAAACGTCTTTGAGTATGGATGAAGTAGAAATTTTAACCCGTGAGTTTCATCTTTCTTTTGATTCATTTTGTAATACCAATAGTGGGTCGGTAACCTTTCATTATAAGGTTTTGAGTGGTCTCGATTCATTTGG